>NZ_AZAY01000051.1 GCF_001021165.1 Marinitoga sp. 1197 | reverse complement strand
ATAAAATCATTATTATTCTATCTTGGATTCATGACATTTGAAAAAAAAGGATTAAGGACATATTTAAAAATACCAAATTACTCAATGAAAAAAATATTCTCAGAATACTTCACAGAATACATAGAAGAAAGGTTAACGGAATATATAGACACAGATGAAATAGAAAATGCAATAATAACGATATTAGAAGATGGAAAAATAGAACCATTTGCCAAAGAAATAGAAAACCTATTAAGCAAAATGGACAACAGAATATTCATGGGATTAGATGAAAAATACATAAAAGCAATAATGTATAGTTATCTAATACTAACGCCATATGCAATGGTAAAAATGGAATATCCAGTAGAAAATGGATATATAGACATAGCAATGTTCAAAAGATACGAAGAAGTACCATATGAAGCAATAATAGAAGTAAAATACATAAAACAAAAAGAATACACAGAAGAAAAATTAAAAATGAAAATAAAACAGGCAAAAGAACAAATAGAAAAATACAAGAAATCATATGAATTAAACACAAAAAATGAAACGATGAAAAAGTATATAATTGTTTTTGTTGGTAAAGAAGCGAAGTATATTGAGGAAATAAAATAAGGGTAGTATAATATAAAAAATTTTGTAAAATAAGTGAAACCTCAAAATGTATCTTTTTGTTTACATGGTAAAAAATAACGCCAGGAATAATACCTGGCGCTTTTATATATGAAAGAGTTAAAAAATTTATTTTTTATTTTTCAATGCTTTTAATACTTTTTCTGGTGTAATTGGAAGATCTTTTATTCTAACACCAATTGCATTAAATATTGCATTTGCTATTGCGGCAGGTGGAGTATCTATTCCTATTTCACCGACACTTTTTGCACCAAAAGGACCAGATGGTTCATAACTTTCTACTAGTTCAACATCAAGTTTATTTATATCAACTCTTGATGGAATCTTATAATTCATAAGGTTGTTGGTTAATAATCTTCCGTTTTTATCATATATAACTTCTTCGTACATCGCCATTCCTATTCCTTGAGCAAGACCGCCTTCTACTTGAACTTTTGCGAGGTTTGGATTGATTGGAGTTCCGCAGTCTACTACAGCAACATAATTAATCAAATCGACTTTTCCTGTTTCCGTGTCTACTTCTACTTCAGCAAAACCTGCCATAAATGGCGGTGGTGATTCTTCGCCCACATATGATCCAGTTACACTTAATTGTTTTTGATTTTCATTATAATAAAGGATCTCTGCCAGTTTTTTTAGAGTTATTTTATTTTCTCCAGCAATTATCTCTTTACCATTAAAACTAACTTTTTCTTCAGAAACTTCAAAGTATTCAGCGCCGGCCTTAATAATTTCTTTTTTCATTTTCTCGGCGGCAATTCTAACAGCATTACCAGAAACATATGTTGTACTTGATGCGTAGGCTCCAGTATCAAATGGCGTTATATCCGTATCTGAAGAATATGGTATTATATCATCAGTTGGAACATTTAAAACTTCTGCAGCTATTTGTGACAAAATAGTATCGCTACCAGTTCCAATGTCAGTTGCACCTATTAATAAGTTAAATGATCCATCATCATTCAATTTTAACGTTGCAGATGCCATATCAATTTTTGCAATTCCAGATCCTTGCATAGCAATTGCCATCCCCACACCTTTTACCTTTTTGCCTTCTTTTTTCGAACTGAATTTATTTTCCCAATCGATTTTCTTTACACCTTTCTCTATACATTCATCGAGTTTACAACTGTTAACTATCATTTCTACGCCTTCTCTACCCTCACCCATTATTTTAAAAATAGGTGAAGTTTCTTTTTCACGTATCATATTTATTTTTCTAAGTTTTACAGGATCTATATTTAATTTATGAGCTAAAATATCCATCGCTGATTCAATAGCAAAATTAGCTTGAATCGCGCCATATCCTCTATATGCACCAGCAGATGGGTGATTAGTATATACTACGTCTCCACCAAACCTTACAGCTTTTACTTTATTATACATTGGCAGTACTTTTGAACCAGCTACCATAAATGTTGTTAAAGCATGTTCACCGTAAGCTCCTGTGTCAGAAAGCCCTTTAACATCTATGACGTTTATTTTTCCATTTTTATCTGCACCGATAGTTATATCAAATCTCATAGCATGTCTAGTGTATGTGGACTCAAAAACCTCTTTTCTTGTATAATATATTTTTGCTGGTTTGCCAGTTTTTAGTGTAATTAAAGCGACATAAGGTTCGCCGTGAATTCCCTGCTTTCCACCAAAGCCTCCACCAACTCTTGGTTTTATGACTCTGATATTTTTTATTGGTATATCCAGAGCTCTTGATAATATTCTTCTTACATGAAATGGAACCTGTGTTGAAGAAACAACAACCAATCTTCCTTGCATATCTATATATGAATATGCAGAATGAGGTTCCATCATAACATGAGCCTGAGCCTGTGTATAAAACCTTTCTTTAATAACTACTTCGGATTTTTTTATTTCTTCTTCGATATTTCCTATACTCATTTCATATGTTGCAGCTATATTATTTTTTGGATCAGAACTTATAAATCCTTCACTCTGAAAATCTTTTTCCGGATGAATAATACTTTTGGAACCTTTGCTTTTTTCAAAATCAAGAACAGGTTCCAGCACTTCGTATTCTACTTTTATTAATTTTAAAGCTTTTTCAGCTGTATATTCATCTTTTGCAGCTACTGCAGCAACTTCGTCGCCTACATATCTTACATATTCATCAAAAATATATTTATCATATGGAGATGGTTCAGGATAACCCTGACCTGCTCTTGTGAATCTGTTTTTAGGTACATCTTTATATGTTAATATACATTCCACACCATCTAAACTTTCTGCTTCTTTTGTATCAATATTTTTTATTCTTGCAAATGCATGAGGACTTCTTAAAACCTTTACAATTAATGCATTTTTGGGAGCTAAATCATCTGTATAAACTGGTTTACCACTAACCAATCCAATACCATCAACTTTTTTTATGGAGCTTTTTACTTCTTTCATGCTTTCACCTCAAAATACTTTTTTATTGCTCTTAGCTGAGGAACATAACCTGTACATCTACATAAATTACCTACTAAATATTTTTTTATTTCATCTTCGGTTGGATTTTTTAATTCCTTTCCCATGGCATATACATTCAAAATTAATCCGGGGCTACAAAACCCACATTGGTCAGCACCTTCTTCTAATAAGGCATTTGATATATTTTTAAATTCAGGATCTTTTTCAATACCTTCTATAGTTGTTATTTCATGTCCATCAGCAGATGCTGCTAAAATCGAACAGGATAATACAGGTTTCCCATCCATTAAAACTGTACACACACCGCATGTACCTGTATCACATCCTTTTTTTACACTACTATAATTTAATCTTCTCAATACATCCAATAAAAACTCCGATGGAGATATTTCTACTTCTCTTTTTGTATTATTTATTGTAAGTGTTATTTTCATTGTATAACCTCCTCTAAGCCTCTTTTTACAAGAACAGGTGCTATCATTTTTCTGTATTCTTTTGAAGCTTTTATATTTGAACCATATTCCATTTCTTCAGCAGCAAGCTTAGATGCCTCTTCAATATCATTATTATTCTTTAAGTATTCCATGGCTTTAGTTGCTAATTTTGCTACCGCAGGTCTTGCTCCTATTGAAATACGGAAGTTCCTCTCTTCATCAACAGAAACCGCAGAATTTAAAATAGAAAAATCATAAAAAGAATTTCTCATATATTGAAAAGACATTTTTCTATTTTCATTTTTTATTATTAATTCCACCAATATATCTTTTCTTATTTTTTCTGTTAAGAAAACTTCCAAAGGCATTCTTCCGTTATTGAATAATACAACATCTGTATTCAATACAAGAAGAGCTGTTATTAAATCAGAAAAACCCAATTTTGGAAAGATGGTTCCTCCAATTGTAGCAATATTTCTTAATTGTACAGACCAAATACTTTGTAAAACATGAATTAATTTACCTTCAAATACTTCTTTTATTATTTCGCTTCTTTCAACTTCTCCTAATGGTGTTGCACCGCCGATTTTTATTTCATCTTTTTCTAGTTTTACATAATTAAGTCCGGTATCTTGAAGGTCTATAGCTAAGTTTATTTTTCTCGATGCCAATCTCATAAAAGCACCACTTCCAATAATTTCAGCGCCTTCAATATTAATCAGTTTTTCATATGCTTCTTCTACACTTTTAGGCCTGAAATAATCTTTTATCTCTATCACACCTATCACCCTTCCTGAAAAGTTTTATTTAAATTATAAAAAGCTTTTATTAAAAGATTTTTCACCATTTTTTTCCTATATTCAGCCGTTGCTCTAACATCGGTAATTGGATTAATTCTTTTCGTATATTGTTCTCCTAACCAGTCAAATAGATCTCTAGTTATTTCTTTTCCTATAACAGATTTTTCCAGATCTTCAAATCGTATTATAGTTGGTCCCACTGATCCATAAGCTATTTTTATTTCTTCTATGATATTTTGTTTCTTTTTGAGTACAATTCCCAAACTAATAATAGATATATTCATTGCATTTCTTTTTCCAACTTTTTCATAATAATATTCATACCCAATCCTTTCTTTTAATTCGATGGAATATATAAATTCTTCAGGTTTTAATTTAATTTTTCCGGGTCCATCTATTAACTGTGAAATTTTTATTTTTTTATTTGTGGGTTTAATATAAGCATAACCATGATAAAGATATGTTGCCAATAAAAAATCACCAGCAGGTGAAGCATTGCAGATATTTCCGATGGGTGTTGCTCTATTTCTTATTTGAGGGGAACCAATTTTTTTTATTATATCAACAAGCATCGGAAACTTTTCTTTAAATTTCTTATTTTTTAATAAATCGCTATAAGTTGTATTTAATGGAATTATTACTTTTTCATTTTCAAATTTTATTTCATTTTTCCCTAATCCTTTAGTATCTATTATGATTTCCGGTTTACATGATTTTGCTCTAAGTTTTACCATTAAATCTGTACCACCAGCAAGTAATTTGGCGTTATAATTAGATTTTAACATGCTTAATTCTTCTATTGTTTTTGGTTTAGAGTATTTAAACTGCATTTTTTTCACCTCTTTTATCAGCAACTGTTGTATTTTTTTCTGCTAATTTTGTCGAGGCCAATTTAACAGCTTCAATTATCTTTGTATATCCAGTACATCTACAAAGATTACCTTCTAATGCTTCTTTTATCTCGTTGTCATCTGGATCAGGATTATTATCAAGTAAAACTTTTGTTGACATTATAAATCCCGGAGTACAAAAACCGCACTGAATAGCTCCTTTTTCTATATAAGATTCCTGAATTGATGTATCACCTATTTCGTTTAATCCTTCAAGTGTCCATACTTCCTGTCCATCCAGTTCAACTGCTAAAATCATACATGAATTAACATTCTTACCATTCAAAATTATTGTGCAGGCACCACATTCGCCTTCACCGCAACCCTCTTTTACAGATGTCATTCTCATATCATCTCTTAAAAAATCCAAAGCTCTTTTGTATTCTTCAACATCATATTCTATATCTTTATTATTGAGTTTAAATCTGATTTTCATATTTTTCTATCACCTCTCTAACTTCGTTTATATGTGGTTTTATTTTTTCAAAATGTACAAATTTTTCTATTGCCTTTACATCTTTTAAACCATTACCGGTAATTACTATTGCGACAGTCGCATCTTTACCGAGTGATTTTGACACTTTTTTTAATCCAGCATAAGATGTTGCTCCTGCAGGTTCGCCAAAAATTCCGGTTTTTAAAGATAATTCATATACAGCATTTAGTATTTCTTCATCAGAAACACTTACAAAATATCCACCACTTGCTTTTACGTATTTGCAGGCTTTTATAACATCTCTTGGTTTTCCAACGCTTATACTATCTGCAATTGTATTCGTTTCTATATCATCTGGTAAAAATGGTTCTCCTTTATCAAAAACTTTTTTTACAGCAGCAGCACCTTCCGCCTGAACGCCAATTATTTTAGGGATTTTATCTATTAGACCTAATTTATAAAAATCATAAAATCCTTTATAAAAAGAGCTTATAACGGTTCCATCTCCAACGCTTACAAATAAATAATCTGGAATTTCCCAATTATTTTGAACAGCAATTTCTAATGCTCCCGTTTTCTTTCCTTCGAGTAAATAAGGATTTATTGCCGAATTCCTACAATACCATCCTTTTTCTTCGCCGATTTTCATAGAAATATCAAAAGCTTCATCATAGCTTCCATCTATGGGAATTACTTTTGCACCATAGATAAAAAGTTGGGACATTTTGGCTATTGGAGCAGAAGCAGGAAGAAAAATATATGTTTTTAGTTTTGAAGCAGCACTCAATCCTGCTAAAGAACTGGCAGCATTTCCTGTTGATGCACAATAGATAGTATCATATCCTTTTTCATATGCTTTAGCAATTGCAATAGCAGAAGCTCTATCTTTAAAAGAAGCAGTAGGATTGGTGCCATCATATTTAATTAATAAACTTTTAATCTCTAACTCTTCGGCTAATTCTGGCATTATATAAAGTGGGGTCCCTCCTACATGCAAATGTGTTTTGTATGCGTCGTTCTTTATTGGTAAAATTTTCTCAAACTGCCATATACTATTATATTTAGTAAAATCTTCTCTATGTAGTTTTATTTCATCATAATTAAACACAACTTCCAGTGTGCCTAAACGACTTCCACACGTTGGACAGGTATATTCAACTTCTTCAGCACCGTATATTTTTCCACAGTTAATGCAACGCAATTTGTAATTCACTATTTTTCCTCCTATTTTTTTTATTTTTCATATATATTAAATTTTACATTATTTTATACTTAAATTAAATCTTGCTTAAAGCTATTTTCGATTAAATATAAACAATAATATTCAATTATTCCTGCTTAATAGCTTTTTTTGTAATATCTAAAAGAAAAAGGTTCTACCACGAAAAGCGTGAGTAATTAAAAAGAATAACCCTCCATAAGGGAGGATTATTCTTTTACGGTAAAGTATCTAATATCATGTAAGTATTAATGAAGAATAAAAAAATAAAATGAGGCAGAAGCCTCATTTTATTTTTCAAATAATTTTTTTAAATTTTCAGAATAAGGGGGTTTTACTACACCTTTTTCAGTAATAATTGCTGTGATTAATTCATTTGGTGTCACATCGAACGCGGGGTTATAAACTTTGATTTCTTCTGGAACCATTTTTGATTTATGACAAAATCTAACTTCTTTATGTGATCTTTCCTCTATGGGGATTTCATTTCCAGTTGGAGTATTTAAATCTATAGTTGATAATGGGGCAGCAACATAGAATGGTATTCCATGTTTTTTTGCCAATACAGCGACAGAGTAAGTTCCTATTTTATTTGCAACATCACCGTTTGAGGCTATTCTATCTGCTCCAACAATAACTGCATTTATTTTTCCCTGTTTCATTACCCAGCCAGCCATATTATCAGAAATTAATGTTACATCAAATCCGTCTTTATATAATTCCCATACAGTTAACCTTGCTCCTTGTAAATAAGGCCTTGTTTCATCTGCATATACTTTTATATCTTTTCCTAATTCTCTAGCCCCTCTTATTACACCAAGAGCTGTTCCATAGTCTACAGTAGCCAATGCACCTGCATTACAATGTGTTAATACTGTATCGCCATCATTTAACAATTCACCACCAAATTTTCCCATTGCTCTATTTGCTTCAATATCTTCATATGCTATTTTTAGTGCTTCTTTTTCAATTAAATCTATTAAATTTTTATCGTCTTTAATTTCCAAAAATTTTCTTTCCATTCTGTCTAAAGCCCAGAAAAGGTTAACAGCGGTTGGTCTCGTATCAGCAAGTGTTTTCTTGACTTCTTTCATTTTGTTGAAATCATTAAGAAATTCTTTTACTCCAAGCACATAGCCAAAAGCAGCAGATGCTCCTATCGCAGGTGCCCCGCGAACTACCATATCTTTTATAGCGGTAGCAACTTCTTTATAATTTTTACATGATATATAGGTTTCTTCCAAAGGTAAATATCTTTGATCAACCAATATTAAGGAATCTCCAGTCCATTCCATAGACATGGTTTTCAACTTACTCATTCTTTGTCATCCTTTTCCACTTCTGCTATAACTCTTTTGGCTAATTGAACATAGGGTGCAACGTGTTCAGGTTTTCCAAAATATGCTGCGGGTTTTCCTGTATCCATGTTTATTCTTATATCTTCGCTTATTGGTATTTCAGCTAAAATAGGCAATTTATACTTTTCTGCTAAACTTTTTGCACCATCTTTACCAAAAATATAATGCTTTGTGTGGCAATTTGGACATTCAAAATATGCCATATTTTCAACTAATCCCAAAACTTTTTTATCCATGACTTTAAAGAAGTTTATAGCCCTTTCCACATCATCTTTTGACACTTCAGAAGGTGTTGTAACAATAATAGCTCCATCAAACTTCTTTAACATTTGCATAACAGTTAACGGTTCATCGCCTGTACCTGGAGGTGCATCGATGATCATATAATCTAATTCTTCCCATTCAATATCATTAAAAAATTGTTTTATTGTTCCAGTCTTTATTGGACCTCTCCAAACAATAGGTTTTCCACTTTCTGGTACAAATTGTGAAACTGAAATTACTTTAACGCCATTAACCTCTGGAGGTACTATTTTTTCACCAACCTGATAAGGATGATCTTTTTCTGTTCCTCCTAACATCCTCATTACATTTGGGCCATGCATATCAATATCCATTAACCCAACTTTTCTACCTTCCAATGCAAGAGCTACAGATAAATTTACAGCTATTGTTGATTTTCCGACTCCACCTTTTCCACTCATTACCATTATTATGTGTTTTATATTTTTTAACTCATTTTGATCTGGTAATTTAAATTGAACATTTTTGTTTGCCATATTATTCCTCCTCAACTATAATTTCGTAGGTTACCTCAGCAACGCCTTTTACAGTAGCTGATGCTGAGCAATATTTTTCCTGTGATAATTTTACCGCACGTTCTAATTTTTCTATAGGTAAGTTGTTTCCTTTAAAATAATATTTTATATGTATTTTTGTAAATGCTCTTGGATGATTTTCCTTTCTTTCTGTTTCTAATTTTACTCTTAAATCTTTATAATCTACTTTCATTTTCTTTAAAATCATAGCAACATCTATTCCTGTACAACCGCCTATTCCAAGTAAAAATAACTCTAAAGCTCTTGGACCACTATTAGTTCCACCAACTTCTGGTGATGCGTCAATAATTACATCGTGACCAGAAGGAGTTTTTGAAACAAATTGCATACCTGTAGTGTTTTTTAATTCGATTTCCATAATTCCCCTCCTAAATATGATTTTTTAAGTCAAGTATAATTATAGCGCCATACTTATAATAATGTATAACATTATCTTTAAAAAATGGTATTTATTTTTAATCTAATTTTTGAGTTTTAATTTTTTTGAGGTATAATATAAAAAACGGATTTTTGGAGGTTGTATATGATAAAAAAGATAATTATACTTGTATCCATTTTTTTTCCTTTGATATTGATAGCATCTCCAGATACTTTTTTAATAGTAGATAAAATAGCTGTTGGTGAAAGAACATTTCATATTGATGTATTTGGTAATTATGCTACTATTTGTAATTATAGTGGTACTGTAAAGGTTATCGATTATGTTAATGGAGATGTTACGTTGTATGTTGATAATGGTATAGTTTCAAGACCAATGGCAGGATATTATATTAATAATTATCTCTATGTAATAGATAACGGAGACCCTTCGTTGAAAGTAATTAATAAATGGGGTACTTTAAGCAGAAAGTTGAAATTAAATGCAAAACCTGTAAATATGAAATTTTTAAAAAATAAGTTTTATCTTACTACAACTAATCCATATGGAATGTATGTAATAAATAAAGAAACTTTAAAAATAGAGAAATTTTATAAATTTCCGGTAAAAACCCCCTTCATATCTATAGTGGATGATGATATATTAATTCCTATGTATGAAAATGAGAATAAAAAAGATAATATTCTTACAACTTATAAATTGTTATTTAAATTAAGTGATGAAAGTTTTATAATGAATTTAAAAAGAATTTCTTTTCCTATTGACATCAAAAAGTACAAAGATAAATATTACTTAGGTGAATATTTTGATGGTGGTATTTATGAATTATGGAATAATTATCAAAAAAAGATTGCCCAATTTGGAAAATATTTAATTAACATAGGAATATTTAATGATAACATTATAGGAAATTCTCTTTTTGGTGGAATTTATATTTATTCATTAAAGGATAAAAGTACTCGTGTAATATTGAAAAATATCCCAATTACAGATTTTGCATATAACCCTAAAAGTGATTATTTATTTGCAATTTCGCATATAACAGGTGAATTTTTTGTAATTGATAAAAATTTTAATATATATGAAAAATTAAAAATTGATGGTTATCCTATAGATGTTGAAGTGCCAACTGATAATATTATTCTTGTGTTATCCACTGATGGTAGAGAATTAAAAATCATAAGACGATTTTGATATGAAATTAACATTTATAGAAAAGTTTTAATAATTTCCAGAGTTTTTTGATGTGATATGTTTAATTTATCTATGAAAATTTTTTGTATTTTTTCAAAGTCATAAGTTTTTAACTGAGATAAAGAATCAATTAAATCATCTTCATTTTTAAAAAAGAGATTATATTTTTTATCAATTGTTTTGAATACTCTATAATTCTTTTGATTTTTATACATTATAACGGGTATTCCAAGATATAAGGATAAAATCCCTCCATGTAGTCTATCCGATATTACAAATTCTGATTTTAATATTTCATTAATGATTTTATCTTCTTCTGAAACCGGGAAAGATATATTTATATTATTTTTGTATTTTTCAAAAAAATCATAGGATATAATGGCATCTTGAGATTTATTTAAAACTATAGGTGTTATACTATTTATATTAGCATATTTTAACAAATATATTATCTTATCCCAATTTCGTTTATTTTTTATTATTATAGATATGTGTGATTTTTTTGTGTTTTTCTGAAAGTGAAGGTTTTTGTAATTTATCATTCCAATATCGGTGCCTAACTCAAAATGATTCGAAAATTTTTTCGCATATCTATAACTTGTCTCATCCCTTAATATTCCAGATAAATTTTTATATTTTAAAATTTTCCTCATCCTTTTTATTGCATATTTATGTTTGAAATGTCCAAAACCCTGAGATAAAAATAATATGTGCTTTTTATAATGTTTTGCTATTTTAAATAAAAAATCATAATATAAGAAACTTTTCAATGATGTTTCTGTTTGAAAAATATTGCCTCCACCATAAATAACTATATTACATTCTTTTATAATTTTTATTATTTTCTGGATATTATATTTATCAACTTTATGTATCTTAAAGCTGTAATTTTTAGTTATTTTTGTTTTATCCAATAATATATAAACTTTTCCATCAAAATTTAATTCGCTAAAAATCTCTAATATTGATTGAAATAATAATTCATCACCCAGATTATTATATCCGTAATAACCTATAAGAAATATTTTATTCATGTCATCCATCTCCTTAGGTTTTTTTAGTTTTTTTATAGAACAATAATTCAGGAGGCGAGTAAAATGTTTTATAAAGATCTTGCAATAAATATTATACCAAAAGCATTAGATGCTGTTGAAACAAGACAAAAAATATATTCTCATAATATAGCTAATTATAACACACCGGGATACAAAAGAAAAGAAGTATCTTTTGAAGAAGAATTAAAAAAAGCTTTAGGGGATACTGATGAGATTAAATTAAAAACAAATAATGGAAAACATATAAAAAATATACCGTCTGTTAATGAGGTGAATTATAAGATTATTGAAGATAACTCGCGTTCAAATAGAGAAGATGGTAATAACGTTGATATTGATGTTGAAATGGTTAAAATGATGGAGAATACATTACAATACAATGCTTTAACTAAACTAATTAATTATAGATTTTCTGATTATAAAACTGCTATAGGAGGAATTAGATAAAAATGAATATCAATACTTTTAGAATAATGGATATTGCCGCAAGTGGTATGACAGCTGAAAGGTTCAGATCAGAAGTAATATCTAATAATCTTGCAAATGCAAATACTACAAGAACAGAAAATGGCGGGCCGTATAGAAGAAAAATAGTAACATTTAAAGAAGTTTTAAACAAAAATAGGACTAAAAGAGATGAACAATTATCTGGAGTAAGAGTTTCAAATTTAAAGGAAGATAATAGTCCTTTTAGATTAGTGTATGATCCAGGTCACCCTGATGCAGATGAAAATGGATATGTAAAATATCCAAATGTTAATCCTTTGAGGGAAATGGTCGATTTAATTGGTGCCCAGAGGGCGTATGAGGCTAATGTTGCTGTTATAAATTCTGCAAAAACAATGTTTAATTCGGCATTATCTATAGGCCGTGGAGCTTAGGAGGTGTAATAGATGATAGAAAAAATACCAGGAGTATCAGGAATAAATGGAATTAATAATATAGCAAGGACGCAAAAAAGTAATAATACATCTTCAAAAAATTTGAATTTTGCTGACATTTTAAGAAATGCTATTGAAGATGTAAATAAAACTCAGAAAATTTCCGAACAAATGAGTGCAGATTATGCAGCAGGAAAAATAGATAATATTCATAATGTTATTATTTCTGCTGAAAAAGCATCTTTATCGTTAAAATTAACAACAGAAGTAACTAATAAAATAGTTCAGGCTTATAAAGAAATTATGAGAATGCAGATTTAGGTGATATGTTATGGATGAAATTATAAAAGCTGTAGACGAATTTTTTGAAAAAAATCCAGAGGCGGATTTTAGCTCTCTGGAAGTTTTTCTTTATAGAAATTTTAATAAAAAAGATGTTGAATTTTATTTTCAACTTATAGGAGAAGCAATTTTAAGTACTGAAGGAGGTTTTAGAAATCCAATGAGTGCATTTTTAGAAAATGATCCAGATATTAAAATTGTTAAAAATCCAGAAAAATCTTTACTTGAAAAATTAAATGTAGAAAAATGGCCTATATGGGAAAAAGAGATTTCTACCTTTGATTGGTATTATGATGATTCTGAAGTTTGTTATATTTTAAAGGGAAAGGTTATAGTTCATACTAAAAATGGTGATTATACTATTGAAAAGGGAGATTTGGTTAGATTTAAAAAAGGACTTTCATGTACTTGGGAAATACTTGAAGATATAAAAAAACATTATAATTTTGGTATAGATATATAGGATTGCAGATGCAATCCTTTTTTTATCTTAATATCTAAAAATAAAATTAATGCTATATTTCATATAAGCTTTTTTGATAATTTGAAAAAATAAGAAAAATTTAGAATTTTACATTTAATAACAAATATTTGCTAATATATATGTATAATCTTTTGAATATGAATTTTTTGATTTTTGTTAATATGACTATAATTATAGTCAAGGGGGTTTTTTATGGATATTGAAAATTTGAAATTTTATAGTATTGCGGAAGCGAAAGCCAAATTTTCTAAAGCTGCAGAAGAATCAAAAAAAAATTTTGTAGTAATAACCAAAAACGGGAAACCAGAATTTGTTTTGATTGATTTTGAACGATTTAAAAAGTTAATGAATTTTATTGATGAAATAAGAGATTTATATTTAATGGAGATTGGAGAACCTGGTAAATATAATGAAATAAAAGATTTATTTAAAGAGATTGAAAGTTTAGATGAATAATAGTTTATATGAATAATATGGAGGTGTTTTAAATGGCACAGGTTGTATTAGAAAATATTGATAAAATTTACCCTAATGGTTTTCATGCTGTAAAAAATGCAAGTTTTACAATTGAAGACAAAGAATTTTGCGTATTATTGGGGCCATCTGGTTGTGGTAAAACTACGACTTTAAGGATGATTGCTGGTTTAGAAGAGATTACAAATGGAAAATTAATTATTGATGGTAAAGTAGTTAACGATGTTGAACCAAAAGATAGAGACATTGCTTTTGTTTTCCAGAATTATGCTCTTTATCCTCATATGACAGTATATGATAATATGGCATTTGGATTGAAATTAAGAAAATTTCCTAAAGATGAAATAGATGCAAGGGTTAAAAATGCAGCTAAAATTTTAGATATTGCACATTTATTAGACAGGAAACCAAAGCAATTATCTGGTGGTCAAAGGCAAAGGGTAGCAGTTGGTAGAGCTATAGTCAGAGACCCAAAAGTGTTTTTATTTGATGAACCTTTATCAAACTTAGATGCTAAATTAAGGGTTCAGATGAGAAGTGAGTTGAAAAAATTACATCATAGATTAAATGCAACAATTGTTTATGTTACACATGACCAAGTTGAAGCTATGACTATGGCTGATAAAATCGTTATTATGAAAGATGGTGTAATTCAACAAATTGGCTCTCCATATGATGTATACTTCAAACCAACAAATAAATTTGTTGCAGGATTTATAGGAACACCTCCTATGAATTTCTTGGAAGCAAGTGTAATCAGAGGAGAAGGTGGATTATGGATAACATCAAACGGCTTTAAAGTGAAAGTACCAAAACAATTTGAAGAAAAATTGGAGTCTTATGTAGACAAAGATGTTATTTTTGGTATTAGACCGGAAAATATTCATGATAAATCTATATATAAAGGAGAACATACTAATGATGTTATAAAAGGTGTTGTAGATGTTGCAGAACCATTAGGTAGTGAAACATTGTTGCATGTAAATATAGCAGGTCAATCGTTGGTTGCTAAAGTTGATCCAACTACAAAAGCTAAAGAAGATACAGAGGTAGAACTAATTTTAGAAATGGAAACAATGCATGTATTTGATAAGGAAACAGAATTAGCAGTTATTTAAAAAGTAATCTTATTAATTATAAGTTAGAGGCCCTTTTCTGGGCCTCGTTATTTTTGTTTATTAGACATTTTTGTTATAATTAATATGGAGGTGTAAATATGGCAAATATTTTTGATATAGAAAATTATTTAAATAATCTTTTAGAAATTGATAAATTTAATGATTTTTGTTTTAATGGAATACAGATTGAAGGAAAACATGAAGTGAATAAGGTAGCCATTGGAGTATCTTTTAATAAGGAGTTTTTAGATGAAGCATTAAAAATTAATGCAGATATGTTATTGGTTCATCATGGAATTTTTGGAAAAGGTTTTTTCAAAATACGTGGATATTTGAAAAACAGGATATCACCACTGATTAAAAATAATTTAACTTTGATGGGATATCATTTACCACTTGATGCACATCCTGAATATGGAAATAATGCACAGATCGCTAAGAAACTTGATTTGAAAATATTAGAATCTATTGATGTGGGTTTTATTTGTGAATATAATAAAGCAGTAGAATTTGATGTATTTGAAAAAAAATTGAAAAATGTATTTGAACGTGATGATTTATTAATATATAGAAATAAAAGTTATGTTAAAAAAGTTGCTATTATATCAGGTGGGGGTTCTTATGCTTTAGAGTTACTTGAAGGTAAAGTTGATACATATATAACTGGAGAGGTGAAGGAACATATTAGAAATATTTCAAAAGAAATGGGGATAAATTATATAAATGCTGGGCATTATTCAACAGAAACATTTGGAGTAAAATCCATTGCAAAATTATTGGAAAAAGAATTTAATTTAGAATATATTTTTATTGACATATATAATGAAATTTAATTATTTTATGATATAATTATCCTGATAGAGCTCAGGAGGGATTATATGAAAAAAGTAATAATTTTTATACTCTTAATACATAATATTATAATGTTTTCAATAAATTTTTCCAAAAGCGGAAAAGGATATTATGAAATTCCTGCATACAAACCCCTTTTAGAAATTTCGTTAAATAAAGGGCTTTTTGACGTAAACATGCCATTTTTACTTGCTAATTTAGAATTTAAAAAAGATTTTTGTTATTTACCCTACACAAAATATTTATATAAAAATAATGAGATTTTTGTATTGGGATTAATTGAAAGAAAAGAAGATTATTCAAATAACGATTTTACTGTGTACGGTTCAAATAGCATAATAAAGAAATATAATGAAGAAATAAAAAATGCTAATATTTCTATATTAATTTTATACAAAAATATTTCTCTTCATGGTGTGAAAATTAGCCAAGAAAGTACGAATTTAAATTTGAATAATTTTTCATTTGTTATAAAAGATACATTTCCAAGAGAAATATATTCTTTAGATGATTCAGTATTTGAAAAATTTTATAAAGAAGTGTTAAAAGAAGATAATTATATTTATTATAAAGTAAAAAATGGAGATACATTATATAGTATTTCAAGGATTTTTGGTGTTTCTATAGATTATTTGTTGAAGATTAATAATATAAAATCACCGGAATTGTTAAAAGATGGTATGTTTATTATTGTTGGCACATCAAAAAATCTTAAAGGTAAAGGTGAAATAAATGATTAATCAATATGATGCAATAAATTCAATTATTGCAAATATGCCTATTTCGAATTTTAGATTGATTTTAGGTATTAAAATATCAGAAAACTTGTTTAGAGTTATTACTTATTTTGACTCTGAAAAGATGGATTTTGATTTTTCTATAAACGGTATGTATTTTTCCGTAGAAGAGAAATTTCTTGTAAATAATTTTGACTCGGTTCTATATGAAGAATCTATTAACAAACATTTTTTCGAAGGTAAAGAAGATTATTTTGCTGTTGGTCAAAATATTATTTTTAGGAAAGAAGTTGTTGGATTTATATATGTATTAATAGATAAAACGACAAAATATGATAATATTAATACGTTAAAAGACCTATTTTATGAACATTTAAAAAGTTTTTTAACCATTATATTAGATACCAAAGACTATATTTTGAAAGAATATTCAATTGAGCAAACAATAAATTCACTATTTTATATATTAAAAGCTCATGATGCTTATACATACTATCATTCTCTGAGAATAGCAGATTTATCTGTTCTTCTTGCTGAAAAATTAAGTTTAAAACAGGAAGATATTGAAAAAGTATATTATGCGGCTTTAATACATGATCTTGGAGAAATATGGATATCTAAAGATATTCTTCAAAAATCTGAGAAACTTACACCACATGAATTGGAACAGATAAAACAACACACACAAAAATTAGAGTTTTTATTTGCTGGAAATGATTATTTTTCAGAATTTGTTGAAATAGCTAAAAATCATCATGAATATCTTGATGGTAGTGGATATTCAAAGAAAAGCAAATACGACCTTTCAATATTATCAAGAATTTTGGCTGTTGCTGAAGTAGTTGATGCATTGCTTTCAAATAGGCCGTGGAGAAAGGCAATGAAAATAGAAGATGCAATAAAAATATTATTAAAAATGGTAGAAAGCAATAAGTTAGATGAAAAAATAGTAAAATCTGTTATAAAAATAATACCTGAATTTTATGGGGGATTATCTCAAAACACGTTTATGAAGTACAATGATGTATTTGTTACGTTTGATTATAAAGGTAAAGATATAAGAATTGAAGCTAAAATTGTTGATCTCAAAAAAGATTATATTAATCTATATATTCCAATAAAGATAGTTGAGGTTGAGAATGATATTATTAATATTAATGAAAAAATTATTGAATTAGATAAAGAAATTTACCTGGAATATTATTCTGGAAACAATTCTATTTTAAGAAATTGTACAATAGTTGGAAAAAATCGTCTTGGATATATTTTGAAAATTAATAAAGATATTGAAGAAAATGAAATTATTTCTGTAAAATGGAATTTGAATGGTATAGGAGTTCCACTAAAAAGGGTTGTTTTTGTAAATAAATATGTGTGGCGTCTTGATAATGAAAAAGCTTTTAAAATTAACATAGAGAGTATTTCAAATAAAAATATAATTTTTTATGCATTGAAAGATAAAGTAAACAAAATGTCAGATAAAAAAATTTTAATAACCTTTGAAGCTATGAAGTTGAAAATTAATTTAATAGGTGAAATTATATATAAAGAGGAAATTTTTAGTGGTTATTATCATTGCGATTTTAAAATAGGTGAAATTACAGATGAAGAATATACAAAATTAATTCAAATCATCAATTTACGCCAGGAACAATTAAAAATGTTACATTAAATTCGGGATGTCCCGAATTTTTTCTTAAAAACAAAATAATTGTAACTTTTTATATTGACATAAAAAATATTTTAAGGGTATAATAGGTGAAGGTATATATAGAAAAATTTTAAAAGGAGGAATTCTAATGAAAAGAACATACCAACCTTCAAGAAGAAAGAGAAGAAGAACACATGGATTTTTAGCAAGAACTAAAACTCCAGGTGGAAGGGCTGTTTTAAGAAGAAGAAGAGCAAAAGGAAGAAAAAGATTAGCTGTTTGATATGAAAGAGACCTTTAAAAAAAAAGAAAGAATTCATTTTAAAAAGGATTTTGACAGAGTTTTTTCTTGTGGAAAGAGACATATTGATAAGTATTTTGTAATAGTTTATACCAAAAATAATTTAAATTTTTCAAGAATTGGTATTACTATAAAAAGAAAATTTGGAAAAGCTTATAAAAGAAATAGGTTAAAAAGATATATTAGAGAAATATATCGAAAAAATAAAAGTCTCTTTCCACAAGATTATGATATAGTATTTTTGCCAAGAAAAAGGCTTTCTAAAGAATTTGATAATATGTCTTTTAATAATATTAAAAATATTATTTTAGATATAATGGAGCGTATAAAATGAAAAGATTATTATTATGGTTTATAAAGTTTTACAAAAAAAGTATTTCGCCTTATAAACCTTCAAAATGTATTTATTATCCAACATGTTCAACATATACATATGAAGCAATTGAAAAATTTGGTGCATTTAAAGGAATGTATTTAGGAATATTAAGAATTCTCAGATGCCATCCTTTCCATCAGGGCGGGATTGATCCGGTACCAGAAAGATTTTCGTTTATACCACAAATAAAAAATAAACAAAGGGGTGTAAAAAATTGAAGAAAATACTTTTAATTATAGGACTTATAGTCCTAGGAGTTTTTGTTTTTTCACAAACACCAGAATATAGCATTACTTCGTCTTCAACAGAAATTAATTTGCAAATGAGATTATATAAAGTTTCTTTTGATAATCTGGGGCATATGAAAAGTTTTGAAATATTACAAGATAGAAGCAATACATTATTCACCAAAATTTATAGTTATTATAATGATAGTTTTGATATATATGACGAAAATGGTAATGAATTATTGCCAACTTCTTTTGATATTTCAGAAGATCATATAAATAAATTCGTAGAATTGAATTTTTATTTTGAAAATGGAGGAATAAAGAGTTATAAATTTTTCAACACTCCATATTATGATTTTGAAATTTCTTTTAAAAATTTATACGGAAAAGTGATGATTCCTACTATCTCGTATCCTAACACTGTTGCTGTTGAAAATGAATTATTAATATCTTATCTTGAAAAACCTATAAAATCCATTTTCATATTTGATGCCTCAGACTTGAATATTGAAGACCAGTCTATTCAAATTACAACTGATAAAACTTTTAAAGCATATATGGGTCCGAGAAAATATATATTCATTAAACAGGTTTTCCCACAAAAATACGATAGAATAAGGGAATTATCCAAAACTGTTGGTGCAATTAATTGGTTATGGTATATAAATTATGGATTTGTGACATTTTTATGGTGGTTATATAGATTTACAGGAAATTTTGGTTGGGCTATAATGATATTTACTTTAGTTATAAGATTAATTTTATATCCTTTGTATCATAAACAAACTAAATCTATGATAGAAATGAGAAAGTTGCAACCTGAAATAGAAAAGATAAAGAAAAAATATAAAGACCCACAAAGACAACAACAGGCATTAATGGAATTATATAAAGAACATAAAATAAATCCAGCTGGAGGCTGTTTGACAGCTTTTATACAACTTCCAATATTCTGGATATTATATGGAGCTATTAATTATTATCAGGGAACTTTTGCGTATAATCCGAGATTTTTGCTATGGACAGATTTATCTCAGGGTGGATTTTCCCAGAATATAATTTTAGTGCTTTTAAGTGTTGGGGCTTATTTATATAACTCATTGCAATCTGCAACTGATAGAAAAACTGCATGGAACACAGCTATTATGATGGTAGTATTTCCATTTTTATTCATAGGATTGCCAACGGGTATATTTATTTACTGGGTAACCAATGCGATTTTACAGGTATTTATTACTGCTTATGTTAATAAGAAAAATCATATAAAAGGTTTAACATTGAGAGAATTTCTTGGTTTAGGTCCTAAACCCTATAAAACATCAAAATAGTTGCAATAATTAGGAGGTGCTCAAAGTGAATATTAAGATTCGAGAAAAAAACTTTGAAGGTAAAAGTATAGATTTAGCGTTTAATGAAGCGGTGAAATTTTATAGTGTTTCTCCAGAAGAAATAAGTTTTGAAGTTATTCAACAACCTAAAAAAGGATTTTTGGGAATAGGGAATAAAATGGCGATTATTAACGCTTTTTTAAATGAAAAATACTTGATGAACAGATTAAATGAATTTTTAAGTTCCATTCTGGAAAACTTTGATGGAGATTTTAATTATTCAATAAATTTTCAGGGTAAGAACGTATTGATAAGAATGGAAGGAGAAGGTTTAGGAAAATTAATAGGAAAATATGGAAGAACTATTGGAGCTATGCAACATATACTTTCAATATACATTAATAGATTATCAAGCACAAAAATAGATGTTAATCTGGATGTAGGAGAATATAGACGAAAGAAAAAAGAAAAAATTTATGAAATAGTTGATAATGCTATTAAAAGATTAAATGAAGAAAATGAAAGAATCGAATTAGCTCCTATGTTTTCATATGAAAGGCGTATTGTTCATGAGTATGTAAGAAAGAATTATCCTGATTTAGAAACAGAATCTATTGGATTAGAACCTTATAGAAAAGTTGTTATAAAACTTGCAAAGTCTCATATTAAAGCATAGAAATATAAAAAAGAAAAAGGGAATGCCCCTTTTTCTTTTTTATAATATAATCTGAAATACAAAATGAGATGTTAATATTATTTTATTTTTAAATATTTCAACAGTATAAATACGATGTCCAAAAAGTAAAGTTGCTCAAATCTTGATTGTTAATCCTCAAAAATAGCTCATTCTCGCCGGTCGTATCAGACTTACATCCATGTTCGGTATTTTGCATCCGTGCAAAATTGACCGGCTACATTCGCTATTTTTTCGGACAATCTGCGAGTTTTCGCTCGCTTTACTAATTGAACAACGTACAGTATAAATTATTTTAAAATTTAAGATATCAGAGTTTAGAAAAAATATTATATTTCTCTTTTTTGTAGTATAATAAAAGTGCATTTAAATAATTTAATATTTGTTTTTGTTCTCCAACGGGGGTGAGAGCATGTTTATAAATCCATTATCAGGAAATTCAACGCAAAAACCTGAAAATAAGAAAACCAAAAATAAAAAAACTAAAAAAGGTCATACTGTAATGAAAAGAAAAAAGATTTCTTTTACAGAAGTTATGGAATTAAATGAAATAGAAATAATAAAAAAAGATTTAAATAAACTTCTTGAAAAAATTGAAGAATACGGTGCTGAATTTAAAAGATCTCCAATAGAAAGGAATCTGGAAAAATACAAAAAAAGTGTAAAGAGTTTTCTAAAAAAGGTAGAAAAAAACTTATATCTTTTAAATTCCAAAGCCAATTTCAAAGAAAGAAATTTTTATATAATAGCAGAAAAAATAAATGAGGATCTCAAAACAATCACAGACGAACTCTTAAAAAATGAAAGTGGAGCCTTTATTTATGCTAAGAAAATTGATTCAATTAATGGATTACTGCTTGATTTGTATAAATAATGGGGTGATAAAAATTATAGCTAGCAATATTTCTAAATTTAAAGGAAGTTCAGTATGTCTTGTGAATCAAAATAAATTCGTTTTAAATAATATGATTGAATCTATAAAAAAAACTGTGAATATAAATGATATTTTTGAAATCTTTCCTGAAGGAGGAAATATCAAGATTTCTGAAATCAGAGAAATGCAGGAATTTTTGCTATATAAACCAAATTTTTCGGATTATAAATTGATAATTATTCATGAGATAGATAAAATGAATATACAGGCTGCAAATTCAGCACTAAAAATTCTTGAAGAACCTCCTGACTTTGCAATAATAATAACTACTACAATGCGATGGTATAATCTTTTACCTACTATTAGAAGCAGATTATATAAAATATTATTACCTAATCCAGATTTTTTGAATAAAATAAAAGGAGTATGTCCTGAATGTTATGTTAATTTATCTTATTCCATAAAAAACGATTTTGAATGTGCTAATTATATATTGGAAAATCCACAAAAAAGAGAAAATATATTAAATACAGTAAAGTCATTCCCGGATCTAGACGCATATAATATTGTAGAATATATTATGAATGAAAAAGATGACATAGAAAATAGAATTTATAAATATGAAGCTTTTTTTGAATTAATAAAAAGATTTGAAAAACTAAATTTAATAGAAATTCAAAATATAATTGATAAAATATTGTCGTATAAAAATAAAATAGACGATAAGCTAAAAACACTAAAGTTTTTCTCGAAATTATTTTTGGCATTATACCATGATTCATTTATATTTTCTTTGACCAATTATTGGAAAGAATTTTATTCATTAAATATGGTTTATTTTTTTGGACTATACAACTTCGATCTTGATTTCAAAAAGATATATGAAAATATAAAATGGTGTGAAGATATTTCCAAAAGTACTATTTCAAATTTTAATTTTGACTTAACTATACAAACTATGTTTTTAAGATTTATTCAGGCTTTTTTTAAAAATAAGGAGGACTCAATATGATTAATTTAAAGGCTTTAGTATATGGTGTGGAAACTACAAAATTATCTCCTATACAATATTATGCAGGAAATGGGGAGGATATTAAAATAAAAGATCTGGTTTTAGTTAACACAGAGATGGGATTAGATGTTGGAAGAGTTGTATCTGGACCGAAAGAACTGACTTTTGAAGAAATTGGGTATGAAGTAACCTCAATTCTAAGAAAGTTAAATGATGAAGATTTAGAAAAATATTCAGAAAATAAAAAGTTGGCAGAAAAAGCAAAAAAAATTACAGAAATAAAAGCTAAAGAATTGGGACTTCCTATGAGAATCTTATCTGCACGATATATGTTTGATAGGTCAAAAATAATTGTATATTTTGGTTCTGATACAAGAGTTGATTTTAGAGAATTAGTAAAAGACTTAGCAAAAGAATTTAAGGCAAGAATTGAATTAAGGCAAATTGGTATAAGAGATGAAGTAAAAATGATAGGAGCAGTCGGACTATGTGGTCAGATGACATGTTGTTCAAGGTTTTTAAGAAAATTTGATTCAATAAAAATGGAAATGGCAAAGACTCAACAAATGTTAATAAACACAGCTAAAATCTCAGGTCGTTGCGGACGATTAATGTGTTGTCTTGCATATGAAAATGATTTTTATGAATCCACACTAAAATGTATTCCAAATGAAGGAACGACTATAGAATATGAAAACGTTCCCGCAAGAGTAATTACAGTAAATGCGTTTCTAAAGCAGGTTACTTTACAAATAATTGAAAATAATCAACCGGTAATGGTTAAATTACCTTTCGAATATTTCAAAAAGAAATGTCCTTTAGGTGATTAAAATGCAAAATATTGGAAAATTATTAATATCTTCAGGTATTTTAATGATATTTTTAGGTTTTGTTCTTTATTTTTCTAATAAAATACCTTTTAAATTTGGGCATCTTCCAGGAGATATAATAATAAAAAAGGAAGGGTTTATCTTTTATTTTCCAATAACATCGGCAATATTAATAAGTATTATATTAAATTTTTTATACTTAATTATAAAAATTTTTATAAAATAGATTATAACGATAAAAGGAGGAGTATTGATGAAAAAATCTTTAAATGAATTAAAAGAGTTAGCAAAAATTTGCAGAGGAGACATTATAAAAATGACAACTGTGGCAAAGTCCGGACATCCTGGAGGTTCTATGTCATCTATTGACATGTATTTGAGCGTTTTTAATCTGGCAAATATAGACCCAAAAAATCCATACGATTATAAAAGAGATAGAGTGGTTATAAGTCATGGACATACTTCACCGGGCGTTTATTCAGCATTATCAAGATTGGGTTTTTTAAATCCAGATGAAGTAATTGCAGGATTCAGACATTCAGGTTCTATATTTGAAGGTCATATTACAAGAGGAATTCCTGGAATTGAATGGACTACAGGTAATTTAGGACAAGGTTTATCTGCTGGAGTGGGTATGGCATTAGCATCAAAAATAACGGGAAATAATTATCACGTTTTTGTTTTGCACAGTGATGGTGAAGCACCAAAAGGTCAAATTGCCGAAGCAAGAAGAACAGCTAAAAAAGAAAATTTAAATAATCTAACTGTATTGGTAGATTATAATGATATACAAATCTCTGGAAGAGCAAGAGATGTTTTATATGTTGATCTTTTTAAAGAATATGAATCTGCTGGATGGAATATTATAGAAGTAGATGGACATGACTTTGAACAATTATTTAATGCAATAGAAGAAGCTAAAAATTATAAATTAGGGCCTACTGTAATTATTGCCAAAACTATTATAGGAAAAGGCGTATCTTTTATGGAAAATAGGCATGAATATCATGGAGCACCTCTAAATGATGTTGAAGCAGATAAAGCTTTAAAGGAATTAGGTGTGGAAAATGATATAGAAAAATATAAAGAAATGAGAAAAACCTTACCTTTATTAAGGAAAAAATTGGAATTTGATGATTATGTGATAACAGCCGATGCAGGAACACCTATCACCTATACCAAAGAAGATAAAGTAGATAATAGAGGAGCTTTTGGAAATGCAATAGCAGATTTAGCCAAGATTAATAAAGGAAAAATTGTAGCAGTAGATTGTGATTTGAAACCTTCAGTAAAATTAGGTAAATTTGAAAAAGTTAGTCCAGAAACATATGTTCAAATAGGTATTCAGGAACATAATGCAGCTACAATTGCAGGTGCAATGTCCGTTTGTGGTGTTATACCATTTTTTGCTGATTTTGGAGTTTTCGGATTAGATGAAACATTCAACCAACAGAGATTAAATGACATAAATCATACGAACTTAAAAACAGCAGTAACTCATTGTGGTATAGATATTGGTGAAGATGGAAAGACTCATCATGAAATCAATTATATTGGAATTGTAAGGAGTTTCTTTGATACAAAATTAATAGTACCAGCAGATCCTAACCAAACAGATAGAGCAGTTAGATATGCTGCATCAACATTGGGGAATGTTGTAATTGCAATGGGTAGATCTAAAATACCTGTAATATTGGATGAAAATGGTAATCCATATTTTGGTGAAACTTATGAATTTGAATATGGAAAGATGGATATATTAAGAAAAGGAGAAAAGTTAACAATTTTAACTCATGGCAGTGTAGCTTATAAAGCAGTTAAAGTTGCTGATAAATTAAAAAAAGAAGGTATAAACATATCAGTTATAAATGTATCTGCTCCTTTAGAATTTGATGCATCGAGAATATCTGAATACATCGATAACTCTCATATAATAATTTATGAAGACCATAATAAATATAACGGATTAATGGTAGAATTTTCAAAATCTGTGGTTGAAAACAGATTATCCCCTCTAAGTGTTGAGAATTTAGGTATTGATAATTATTCTCCATCTGGCAATAATGAAAATTTATTTAAAATATTTGGATTAGATGAGGATTCCTTATACGAAAAAATTAAGGAGAAAATCAATAAATGAATGATTTTGAAAAGAAAATTGTAAAAAAAGTTAAAAAAATTATTGATATTGAAAATATCGATGAAGAGCTTCTTTTCGAAGCTCTTTGTCATTCTTCATATTCTAATGATTATAATTCAAAAGGTCGTCCTATAAAATCAAATGAAAGACTTGAATTTTTAGGTGATTCTGTATTAAATTTGATTATAGCTGAACATTTGTTTAAGAATTATAATCTAAATGAAGGAGATATGGCAAGAATCCGTGCAACTGTTGGAAGTGAATTAATATTATTTGAGACAGCTAAGAGATTAAAATTAGGAGAATATATTTTACTTAGTAAAAATGAAGAAAAATTTGGTGGAAGAGAAAAGCATTCAATAATTTCAGATCTATTTGAAGCTATATTAGGAGCCATTTATTTATCCTTAGGATTTGAAACAGCTAGAGAATTTGCTATAAAAAATTTAAAAAACTTTATTGAACAATCAATAGAAGGGAAATTATTTTTAGATTATAAAACGCGGCTTCAAGAGTTAACCCAAAAAGATTTAAAAATAAGACCGGAATATAAACTTGTAAGGCAGGAAGGACCTCCACATAATAGAACATTTATAATTGATGCTATAATAAATGGAAAAAGATATGGACGAGGAATAGGAAAATCTAAAAAAATAGCAGAACAGCTGGCAGCAAAAGAGGCCTGTGAGAATTTTAGTGGTGGTATAGATGGAAAATAAAATACATTTTGTTAAAATGCAAAATACAAAATCTATATCGTTAACTGGAAGTTTTTGTTATCTTAATTGTAAACACTGTAACAAGCACTATCTAAAAAACATGGCAACAATAAATGATATTGAGAAATTATCTGATATGAGTTCATTATTATTAAGTGGAGGAATGAATGAAGAAATAAAGGTCCCTGTATATAACTTTGTTGAAAAATTAAAACAGTATAAAGATAAATATAAATTCAAATATAACTTACATACAGGTTTTATGAATTATAATGAATTAAATCAGATTAAGGATATTAGTGATGCAATATCTTTTGATTTAGTTGGAAATAAAGAAACAATGTTAAATGTTTATGGAATAGATAAGTTTGAAGAAATGTGGAGAACCTTTGATGATTTAATAAATTTAGGATTCAATGTAAAACCGCACATAACTATAGGATTAAATGGTGGAAAATTAACACATGAAATTGATGTGTTAAAAAGACTAAAAAATTATAAAATAGATGAAATAATATTTCTAGTTTTTATTCCTACTAAAGGATCGTATTTTGAAAAAAATAATCCTCCACAAATAGAAGAAGTATTTGAAGTATTTTATGAAACCAAAAGTATTATGAAAAATGTAAAATTGACCCTTGGATGTATGCATCCAAAAGGAATGTATAGGAAAAAATTACAGGAAAAATTACTTTTTATTGCAGATAAAATTGTTCAACCTGTAAAATATACTGTAGAATTAGCAGAAAAATTAGAATTTGAAATAACTTGGAGTTATGAGTGTTGCGTATTTTAAGGAAGGTAAAATTAGGAGAGTTTTAAATCAGGAGGGCTTTGAAATGGTTAAAAAAAATATATTAGATTTTTCTTATGACGAGTTAATTGAAGAATTTAAAAAAATAGGTTTACAAAAATTTAGAGTTGATCAGGTTTTAGATTGGATATTCAAAAAACACATTTTTGATTTTTTTGAAATGACAAATTTATCCAAATCTCACAGAGAACTTCTGGATAAACATTTTTACATATATATTCCTGAACCAATTGAAATTCAGGAATCAAAAAAAGATAAAACTACAAAATTTCTCTGGAAATTAGAAGATGGAAAGACAATAGAATCGGTTTTATTATTCTATCCAAATAGAACTTCCGCATGTATTTCAACACAGGTTGGTTGTGCTTTGAAATGTAAATTTTGTTCAACTGGAGCAAGTGGCTTTGAAAGGAATTTAAGTTCTGGAGAAATAGTATCACAAGTTCTGGCTATAGAAAAATTAAAAAACGTAAATATTAATAACATAGTACTAATGGGAATGGGAGAGCCGTTATTAAATTATGATAATGTATTAAAGGCCATTAGAAACTGGAATAATAAAAAAATGAAAAATCTTGGTGCAAGAAGAATAACTATTTCAACAGCTGGAATAGCTGATAAAATAGAAGAATTAGCAGATTTTGAATTAGATATCAGGCTTTCTGTATCGTTACATGCGCCAAACAATTATATAAGAGATAAAATAATGCCAATTAATGCTAAATATCCAATAGAAGAAGTAATACAATCCTGTAAAATTTATCAGGAAAAGACAAAAAATAGAGTGACTATTGAATATATAGCAATAAAAGGATTAAATGATGAGGAAAAGTATGCAGAAGAATTGGCAGAATTGTTAAAAGGATTAAAAGTAATGGTTAATATAATACCGATAAACCCAAATCCAGCAGGATTTGAAAGACCTTCAAAGAAATTTTTGAATAATTTTGTAAGCAAATTGAAGGAATATAACATAGAAGCCACATTGAGGGTTGAAAAGGGCACAGATATTGATGCTGCATGTGGGCAGTTAAAACTAAGAAAAAGAGGAATAAATTTGAAATGAAATTTTTGTATATTAGAGAACGTATAAAAAAATTTTTATACAATTTTTTTATGTATATATTAGGGGCAATTACAGGAGGTTTAATTTTACTCCTAATTATATTTATTTTTGTCAATAATTATACATATGTTGTCATCCCTGATGTAAAAGGAGAAGAAAAAAACACGGCAATGAAAGCACTAAAAGAAACAGGATTAATTCCAATAATTCAGGGAATTGGTGATACAGTATTATACACTGAACCATCAGCAGGATCCAGAGTAAAAAAAGGAAGACACGTGTTTATACAATTAGGAAAAATAGAAACGCTTAAAGTACCAGACCTGATAGGTGTTCCTCTGGAATTAGCAGAACAGTTTTTAACAGCATACAAATTAAATTATAAAATAATAAAAATATATAATTCTGATACTAAAATAGAAACAGTTATAGATATGGAACCAAAGCCGGGAACAAATGTAAATAAAGGCGATACTATATTATTAAAAATATCTTCCTCGGAGGTGAATAGGTGAATATACGCAGAGGCATAGTGACTCGTTTTCATTCAAATACGTTGGAATTATTTGATTTAGAAACAAAGGAAAAGATAACAGCATTTCTAAGGGGAAAATTCAAATTACAAAAAATTACACCAATAGTTGGTGATTATGTGGATTATTCATTTGAAAATGGTGTAGCTAAAATAGAAAATATTCTTCCTAAACGCAATATGCTTTACAGACCAAAAATTGCGAATGTTGATCAAACAGTTTTAGTAACCTGTTTGAAGAGCCCAAAAGTAGATTATTTAATAATAGATAAATTTCTTATTCAGGTAGAAAAAAATAATTTGAATTGTATAATAGTGTTAAATAAAGTAGATCTATTAACTAAAGATGAAATTGATAAATTTTTAGAAATATATTCGCCGTTATATCCTGTGATACTGGCAAGCGCAAAAAAAGAAATAGGTATTGAAGAGATAAAATTACACTTAAAAAATAAAATATCAACATTTGCTGGAATGTCAGGAGTAGGGAAATCTTCTTTATTAAATGCAATTAATCCCGGTCTTAAGCTTCGAGTGGGTAGAATATCCGATAAACTACAGCGTGGAAAACATACAACTACATACACAGAATTATTAAAATTTGATTTTGGTGGATTTGTTGCAGATACTCCGGGGTTCGCAGCTTTTGAAATATATGATTTTAAACCTGAAAAATTACAGGAATATTTTGTAGAATTTCATGAACATTCTATGTATTGTGGTTTTAGTGATTGTGTTCATATAAATGAGCCGCATTGTGGTGTGAAAGAAGCTGTGGAAAATAACCAAATATCCGAAGTGAGGTATAAAAATTATTTAAAAATATATAATGAAGTGGAAGAATATAATAAAAAAATAAGGAGGAAAAGATGGAAATGAAAATATATCCTTCAATTTTAGCCGCAGATTTTTCAAAATTAGGAGAACATATAAAAAGTGTAGAAAATAATATTGATGGGATTCATTTAGACATAATGGATGGAGTATTCGTACAGAATATTTCTTTTGGTAGTCCAATAGTAAAATATGTGAGAAAAATTACAGATAAATATCTTGATACACATTTGATGATTATAGAGCCAGATAGATATATAGAAGATTATGCCAAAATGGGAGTAAATGGAATAACAGTTCATTATGAGGCAGTTACACACCTTCATAGAACAATTACAAAAATTAAAGAATTAGGATGCGATGCAGGAGTATCATTAAATCCGCATACCCCTGTATTGCTCCTGGAAGAAATACTCCCATTTGTTGATAGAGTATTAATTATGAGTGTAAATCCTGGATTCACAGGGCAAAAGTTTATACCAGAAATCTTTATGAAAATAAAAAAATTAAAAAAGCTAATAGATGAAAAAGGATTGAATACAGTAATTGAAGTAGATGGAGGTGTTGGATTGAAAAATATTAGAGAGCTTTATAATTCAGGAGTTAGAGAATTTGTAGTTGGTGCTGGTGTATTTCATCAGGTGAATCCATCAGAAGCAGCTAAAAGATTGAAAGAGGTTGGTATGGGAATATGATAATTTATCTTGCGACTAATAATAAACATAAATTAAAAGAAGTTAATGAAATAAAACCTAAAAATTTTGAAATTAAAGGAATGTTTGAAATTCTGAAGAATTTTGAAGTGAATGAAGATGGTAAAACATTCCTTGAAAATTCTATAAAAAAAGCGATAGAAACAGCTCATGTCTTAAGAACGCCGGTTATATCGGATGATTCAGGGTTGGAAATAGAAATATTAAACGGTTTTCCAGGAATATATTCTGCAAGATTTATGGAAAACAAATCATATAAAGAAAAGATGAAACATATTTTAAAGAAATTAGAAAATGTACCTTTTGAAAAAAGAAATGCGCGTTTTGTTTGTGCAGCAACATATTTTGATCCTAAAAATAATATTTTGTTCTCAGTTGAAGGTGAAGTAAGAGGTAAAATAGCTTATTCAATTCTGGGAAAAAAAGGTTTTGGATATGATCCAATTTTCATTCCTGAAGGAGAAACCTTAACTTTTGGACAATTAGGTGAAGAAGTAAAAAATAAAATCAGTCATAGGAAGCGAGCCTTTCAAAAACTTTTTTCTATATTGCTTAATATTCCAAAATTAGAAATCATTTCTTAAAGAACTTAACCTTTTGTTTTCTTGACTTTTTAAAAATTTTTTGATATTATATATTTCGGCTATGAAAGAGATTTCAACCGAATTGCCCCCATCGTCTAGCGGCCTAGGACATTGGCCTTTCACGCCAA
>NZ_AZAY01000050.1 GCF_001021165.1 Marinitoga sp. 1197 | reverse complement strand
AGTAGCAATAGCGTTTGAAAAAAAAGATGTAGAAATAATAGTGAAATAAAAAAATATGTGGGGGAAATAAAATGAAAAAAGTATCGATAATAATACCAACATTAAATGAAGAAAAACATATTGAGAAATGTATAAAATCATTATTAGATAATAATTATGAAAATAAAGAAATAATAGTTGTTGATGGCATGAGCGAAGATAAAACAAGAGAAATATTAAAAAAATATGATAATATAAAAATAATTGATAACGAATTAAAAATAACTCCTGTAGCTTTGAATATAGGAATAAAAGAAGCAAGTGGAGATTATATTATGATAGCAGGAGCTCATACAACATATTCAAAAAATTACATATCAGCATGTATAAAAAGATTAGAAGAAAACAAATGCGACATAGCAGGAGGCTTGGTAATAACAAATCCTGGAAATAACACATCAACAGCAAAAGCAATATCAAATGTATTATCCCATCCATTTGGAATAGGCGGTGCAAAATACAGATTAAATAATTCAAAAGAAGAATACGTTGATACAGTAGCATATGGAATATATAAAAAAGAAGTATTTAAAAAGGTTGGAATGTTTGTCCCACAATTAAAAAGAAATCAGGATATAGAAATGAATTTAAGATTAAAAAATGCAGGAATGAAAATAATGCTTATACCAGAAGCAAAAGCATATTACTACGCCAGAGATAATTTTAAAGATTTATTTAAAAATAATTTTCAAAATGGTTTATGGGTAATCCTTTCAACACATTACTCAAAAAAAGCATTTTCATTAAGACACATAATACCTCTATTTTTTGTACTGTTTTTATTAATTGGAACAATAGTCTCTATTTTTTCACCAATTGCAAGGATACCATTTTTTACAATTCTTTCTCTTTACATAATATTATCAATATATTTTTCCTTAAAAATATCATTAAAAAATAAAAATTTAAAATTATTTATACCAACATTATTATCTTTTTGGATATTACATATATCATATGGTATAGGATCTATATATGGATTATTCCTTATCCTATAAAATTACACGGTTATATATAATACTAATATCAAATCGGGCATAAAAAGCCCGATTTTTCATTTAAAGTTTGAACACTTTGGCTTTTTAGAGGTTGTATTATGGTATAATAATTATAAAGTAGATAGTCTAAAAAGCCAAATTCACTCAGACAGCTTGATTGCTAATCCTAATAGATTTGAATATGAAGTAAATATGCACTGGGGGTGTAAACAATGAAATTAAAAAGACTACCAATAGGAGACAGTGATTTCAAAACAGTAATAGAAGATAATGCATACTATATAGATAAAAGCATGTTAATAAAAGAAATAATAACAGGAGGCAGAGTAATACTAATAACCAGACCAAGGAGATTTGGAAAAACATTAAACATGAGCATGTTGGAATATTTTTTTAAAAATGATGAAGATAACAAACATCTATTTGAAAACTTAAAAATATATGAAGAAAAAGAAATAATAAAAAAGTATTTAAATAAATACCCTGTAATTTATTTAACATTTAAAGATGCAAAAAAAGATGACCTATTATCAATGAAAATAGAAATAAAAAGCTTAATAAGAAAATTATACTCAGACAAATTATATCTTTTAAACAGCAAAAAACTCAATGAATTAGAAAAAAGATATATAAGACAAATATTAGAATTAGAAGAAATAAAAGGATATACAACAGAAGAAAAAATGTCAAAAGAAGATATATTATTTGAAAGTGCATTAAAAAAACTTTCAGAATACCTCTACAAACATCACGGCAAAAAAGCGATATTATTAATAGACGAATATGACACACCAATACAACAATCATATTTAAAAGGGTACTATGAAAAATTCATAACGTTTATAGGAAACGTATTAGGCAATGCATTAAAAGACAATAAATATCTTGAAAAAGCGGTATTAACAGGAATAACAAGAGTAGCAAAAGAAAGCATATTCACAGGAGTAAATAATCTTGACATATCAACAGTAGTAAATGAACTATACAATGACAAATTTGGAGTAACAAAAGAAGAACTTGATGAAATATTAAAATACTATGGAATAGAATATAAAAAAGAAAAAATAATGGAATGGTATAACGGCTTTAACTTTGGAGGAAAAGAAGTATATAATCCATACTCAATAATAAACTATGTAAGATCAAAAGAAATAAGAAATTACTGGATAAACAGCAGTGGAAATCAATTAATAAAAGATTTGATAAGAAAAGGAACAGAATCAATAAAAATAAAAATAGGGGAATTAATAGAAGGAAAAACAATAGAAAGCACAATAAATGAAAACTTAGTATATGGAGATTTAAATGAAAATGTAGAAGAAAGCATATGGACATTATTTTTATTCACCGGATATTTAACCTGGGTAGATAAAACAGGGGAAGGAAACAGTGCAGAATACAAGTTAAAAATACCAAATAAAGAAGCAAAAGAATTCTATGAAATGACAGTATTAAACATATTAAAAGAAAGTAGAATAGAATACAACAAAATAATAAGATTACTGATAAATTGGGAAAAAATAGAATTTACAAAAGAATTTAAAAATATAGTAAAAGAAAGCATGAGTTACTATGACGTAACAGAAAAAGAACCAGAAAGATTCTATCATGGATTAATATTAGGAATGAGTGTAGGACTACAAAAAGAATATATAATAAAAAGTAATAGAGAAGCAGGATATGGAAGAGCGGATTTAATATTAATCCCCAAAGAAAAAACAAAACCAGGGATAATAATAGAATTCAAAAAGTTTAAAACAGATTATGATAAAAATCTAAAAGACAGTGCAGAAAGAGGGATGAAACAAATAGAAGAAAAGGAATATGAAAAAGAAATAAAGAGTTACGGAGTAGAAAAAGTAATAAAAGTAGCAATAGCGTTTGAAAAAAAAGATGTAGAAATAATAGTGAAATAATATTGAAAAACAAAGGCTATTTAAAATAGCTCTTAACCAAGAATTAATATATCACCTGATATATTAATTTGTTTTAAAAAAAAAACAACAGTATTGAAAAATATTTGAAATACAAAGCAATTTATGTTAAAATAGCTATGCGTAATATATATATACATAATAAATAATAAAATTTATGGTGTCCAATTAGTAAAGCGAGCGAAAACTCGCAGATTGTCCGAAAAAATAGCGAATGAAGCCGGTCAATTTTGCACGGATGCAAAATTGAGTGAAGTCGAACATGGATGTGAGTCTGATACGACCGGCAAGAATGAGCTATTTTTAAGGATTAACAATCAAGGTTTGAGCGACTTTACTAATTGGACATCGTAATAAAATTAAATAGACTTGACAATTTAAATTATTATAGTAAAATATACATAGAGGAAAAATTCCTCAAACAAATCTTTTAATATACAAATAATGATTGGAGGAATACAATGGATCCAGAAATCTATGAAGACGAATTAACTCTTGAAGACATAATACACATATTTAAAAAACGTTTTTGGTGGTTTTTTGCAACAGTAGTAATAACAGTAGCATTAACCATACTTTATTTATTCTTAACAACACCAATATATGAAGCAAGCGTTACTTTGAAAATTGAATCACAGCAAAGTAGTTCAATTTCTGATATTTTTTCATCGCAATTAACATCATCAAGACCAGAAATATCAACAGAGGTTGAGCTTATTAAGAGTAGAACGAACATTGAAAAAGTTATAGATGATCTAAATCTTGTAGAATATTTTAAAAATAAAACAGACGATGAAAAAACTAAAAAGGAAATTAATAAATATAATATAATTAAAACATTATCAGAGATGATTACAGTATCTCCAGTAAAAGACACAAATATAGTAAAAATATCAGTTCAAAGTGATGATCCAGAAATGGCAAAAAAGATAGCCAACAAATTAGCGGAAGTATATAACGAATTCCTAAAAACATTATCAAAAAATGAATATACAGTAAAACGAGAATTCATAGAAAAACAAATACCAAAAGTAGAAAATGATTTAAAAGCAGCAGAAGAAAAGATAAGAAAATTCAAAGAAGAAAATAAAGTATTTTTGCTTGACGAAGAAGCAAAAAATATTCTTTCATTTACCTTAGAATATGACAAACAAATAAATTCTTACAATCTTCAATTAGAAGAAACAAAGGCTAAAGTAAGAGCATTTAATGATTTACTAAAAAAAGTTGATGAAAAAATAATATCATCAGAAACCATATCAACAAATCCGTTTATAAATCAATTAAAGTCAAAATTGATTAATTACAAAGTAGAATTGGCGGGATTAACAAATATATATTCAGAAACAGATCCAAAAGTAAAAGAAATAAAAGATAAAATAGCAGAAACAGAAAAACTATTAAAAGAACAAGTAACAAAAATAGTAACATCGCAGGTAAAAACAATTAATCCTGCATATCAAGATATATATTTGCAATTAATTGAATCACAATATACAACAGAAGTAATAAAATCAACAATACAGGCATTAACAAAGCTAAAAGAAACATATAATCAAAAATTTGCAAAATTGCCATTATTAGAACAACAATTATTAGAATTGCAAAGAGATATAAAAGTAAAAGAAAATTTATATACATTATTACTTGAAAAATTAGAAGAAACAAGAATAGCAGAAGCTGGGGTAATAGGGACGGCAAAATTGATAGATTCTGCAATAACACCAGACAAACCAATAAAACCAAATAAAAAATTAACGGCAGCAATAGGTGGAGTTTTAGGAATATTCCTTGGAATTTTAGTTGCGTTTATAATAGAATATGCTGATAAAAGTATAAAAGATGAAGAAGAAATAAAAAGAATGGCAAAAGGTAAAACTATTCTTGGAAGGATCCCAACATTTGAAATGAAAAAAGAATATAGCAATCCTGAATTAATAGTGTTAAATGAACCAATTTCACCTGTGGCAGAATCAATAAAATTAACCTCAGCAAATATAAATTATTCAGTAACTCCAGAGCCAAAAGTTATAGCAGTTACAAGTGCAGGCCCTGGCGAAGGAAAGACAATAACCTCAGCAAACCTCGCCATATCATATGCACAAAATGGACTAAAAACATTGCTTATTGACATAGACATGAGAAAACCAAGAGTTGAAAAAGCTTTAGGTTTAGAAAGGTTCAATATAGGATTAGTAAATCACATATTAAAAAATGTTCCTATAGAAAGAATAACGCAAAATTATATGGAAAATTTAGATGTAATACCAGTTGGGCCATTGCCTCCAAACCCAACAGCATTATTAACCTCTAAACAATTTGGAGAATTAATAAATACATTAAAAGAAAAATACGATAAAATTATAGTAGATTTACCGCCAATTCTGGCAGCGGCAGATGCATTGATAGTTTCTAAACATACAGACGGTTTGATTTTAGTAGTGAGAGCAGGAAAAACTCAAAAACATTCATTGAAAATAGCTTTAGAAAATGTTATAACCTCAGACAATACCCTTTTGGGTTTAATAATAGATGATATAAATGAAAAGAATTCAGGATATTATTATTATTATTATTATTATTATGAAGATGGACAAAAAAAGAAAAGAAAAAAGAATAAGAAAAACAAAAATTAATAAAGGATGGGGATTTCATGTTTGATATACATAATCACATATTACCAGGTGTGGATGATGGGCTAAAAACCATAGAAGGAGCTATAGAAACATTAAAAGAATACAAAGAAAATGGAATAGAAACAGTATTTTTTACTCCGCACATAAACCACCCAACGGTAAATACAGACATAGAAAAAATAAAAAAAACATATGAAGAATTAAAACCATATTGTAAAGAAATAGGTATAAAAACATATCTTGCAAGCGAATTATATCTACAGCCAAATAAAAATATGGGATTTGTTCCGCTAAAAGATTATTTTATATTAATAGAATTGCCAACAAAAATATATCCTATGTATTTAATAGACAAAATTTTTGATTTACAATTAGAAGGATATGAAATTATTCTTGCACATGTAGAAAGATATCAGTGGCTTCAGGATAATGAAAAATTAATAGAAAAATTAAAAACAATGAATGTATACTTTCAAATGAATCTAGAATATCTGGAAAAAGATAAATATTATTTAAAAAGTGACTTAATAGATTTTATAGCAACAGATTACCATGGAAAAAAAAGAGGACCAATAGATTTTTCATTATTTAAAAAGTATGAAAATATAATAGAAAAAGGAAAAAAAATATTGAAATTATAATTGTTTTACATTACAAAAAAATTCAATTTCTTTGTAATGCATAATTACGATGTCCAAAAAGAAAAGTTGCTCAAACCTTGATTGTTAATCCTCAAAAATAGCTCATTCTCGCCGGTCGTATCAGACTCACATCCATGTTCGGCTTCACTCAATTTTGCATCCGTGCAAAATTGACCGGCACCATTCGCTATTTTTTCGGACAATCTGCGAGTTTTCGCTTACTTTACTAATTGGACACCCTAATACATAATAAAAAGGGTTTATCCAACTAAATTATACATAATTTTTAACCAAATAGCCCACCGCAGGTGTGTTCTGAAAAACAGGATGGGGATTGAATTGAAAGGATGAATAGTTATGGAAGTGATTAATAGTAAAAACGATGTATTTTCAAAAAATTTAGAGAAAAAAATACTCTTAAGAGGAATAAAGAAATTTATATTTGCATTAATTTTAATGTTAATAGACACAGTAGTATTGTTTTTTTCTTTTTCAATAATCTCTTTTATAAAATTAGATGGTGATTTTATAAAAAATTTGTATACACTTAATTATGTTCCTTCAATGAATATAGTTTTAAGTATATTTATTCTTTCTTTTTTATTTAATTCCTTATATTCTTTTAAAACATATTTGTTTTGGGATGAAATGAAGAATATTGTAAAAGCTTCCTTTTTCTCTCTTACAATTTTGCTTTTTATTTCATTTATAACAAAATTGTATTATTCTCGATTTATTGTTATTTATGGAATATTATTGTTTGTAATAATAGATATTCCAACAAGATATATATATAGAAAATTATTATATAGATTAAATTTATTTAAAACAAATGTATTGATTATAGGTGCTGGAGAAATGGGAGAAATAATATCTCAAAAAATTAAAAGTCATACCTTCACAACATATAATATTATAGGTTTTGTTGATGATGATAAAAGCAAAATAAACAAAATAATTAATAATTATAAAGTATTAGGAACAACAAAAGATATAGATAAAATTATAAATGAAATACAGGTAGATGAGGTAATTATTGCAATTCCAACAGCAAAAAGAAAAGAGATATCAAAAATAATATCACATCTTGAAGGAAAAGTAAGGCGTATAAAATTTATACCTGATATGTATGGATTAATTACATTCTCTACAGAAATACAGGATTTTGATGGTGTTATGACAATATCAGCATCACAAGGGTTATTAAATCCATTAAATAGAATTTTGAAAAGAGTTTTTGATATAATTTTTGGAGTTGTTGGATTTATCCTATTATTTCCACTTTTTATTATAATTGGATATAAGATAAAAAAGGAAGATAGGGGAACGATATTTTTTAAACATACTAGAATAGGTGAAAATTTAAAAGAATTTAAAATGTATAAATTTAGAACAATGGTACCAAATGCTGAGAAAAAACTCAAGGAAATGCTTGATAAAGATGAAAAACTAAGAGAAGAATTCTATAAAAATTTTAAATTAAAGGATGATCCGAGAATAACTAAGATAGGGAAGTTTTTGAGAAAAACTAGCCTTGATGAATTTCCACAATTTATTAATGTAATAAAAGGTGATATGAGTATAGTCGGACCAAGACCTGTAGTAAAGAAAGAAATAGATATGTATTATGGTGAAGAAGTAGCAAAAAGGGTTTTCGCTGTAAAACCAGGAATAACAGGAATGTGGCAAGCAAATGGCAGAAGTGATGTTGAGGATTATGATGAAAGAATAGCGCTAGATTTATATTATATAAGAAATTGGTCATTGTGGTTAGATATAATAATAATTTTGAAAACAATAAAGGTTGTATTAGATAAGAAAGGAGCATATTGATTGAAGAATAAAAACATATTTATCATGGCATTTATTTTAATAATATTTACTTTAAATATTTTCGGTGTAGATTTTTTATTGAGATTTGACGAGAATATAAATAGTATAAAGCCCTACCAAGGTTTTACTTTCAAAGTTACACATGATTTTAAAGGTTTTAATTTTTTAGGAGAATTAAATGCTTATAATGATGGAAAATATAAACCTTCACATGGCGAAACTTATTATAAAGGCTATTATTTCTATATGAAAAATGGTGGAGTTTCTATTGATTTTGGCAATTATAAATTAAGACTTGGACGATTGCAACATTATGATATTGTAGATTCACCATATTCATTGTACATTTCCTCTAAAGGATTATCATCTGTTATTATAGATTTCAATTATGAAGATGAATCGTTTTTTTATGAAACAAGATATATTGAATTAAACAGGCAGTCTCAACTTGGTTACAAAGATAGAGGAGCAAACTTTAAAACATATGGATTAAAAATTGGGAACTTTAGATTTGCATATGAAGAATCAGCCGTTTATGTAAATACAGCATTTGATATAGAATATTTTTTAAATGTAATACCAAACTTTTTTGTTCAATATGTAAATATATCTTCTGGAAAACCATGGTATCATGGATATAACGCTAATTCAATAATGGGGTTTATGTTAGACTATAAAAATGAAACCCTTTATTATTACGGTCAAATTTTGGTTGATGATATAAATGCAAATAGAATTTTAGATCCAGAGGCTTACCAAAATCCGGATAAAATCGCATGGAGTTTTGGAGGTAAAATAAAAACAAAGTATGGTGCATTTAGTTTATACAGTGCAGGAGCTACAAAATATACATTTCAACCTTTTGGTAATGAAAATACTCCCACTACAAATTATGGATATACTTATTATCCAGATGTAAGTTATCAATATGATGGGGAAAAACCAATATTACCAGAAGAGAATTATATAGGATATTATAATGGTGAAAACAATATAGCGTTTATGGCGAGATATGAAAATAAAATTCAAAATATGAATATAAATGGAAGTTTTGAATATGTCATTTCTGGAAGTAAATCACCGGCAAATCCATGGGGAGAATATGCAACATGGACAGAAGGAGGTCAGGGAACAAAATTTTTAGATGATAAAATATTAGAGCATAAATATGATTTTAGTTTAAAAGTTGATTATTTTTTTTATGGATTAAAAATATTTAATGGTATGAATTTGAGATATACGAAAAACAAGTTAGAACTTGTGGATACCTCAGAGAGCGACAACTACGATATGAAAATATTTAAACCATCAAACAAGGATGAATTTTATTATAACTTTAATATTGGGGTGGAATATAGATTTTAAGGGAGGAAGGAGTTTATATTTTGAAAAAAATATTAATAATAGGAATAAATTATTTTCCAGAAATAACTAGTACAGGCTTATATACAACAGAGTTAGCTGAGTATTTAATTGAAAAAAATTTTAGTGTTGATGTTTTGACTGGTTTTCCGTATTATCCTCAATGGAAAATATATGATTCATATAAAGACAAACCTAAATATTTTAAAGAAAAAATAAATGGAGTTGAGATATATAGATATAAACAATATATACCAGAAAAAATTACAGCTATTAGCAGATTGAATCATTTATATGATTTTTATAAAGGAACACTAAAAATAGCTAAGAAGATTAATAAGAAATATGATTTAATAATAAATATCGCTCCTACTTTATTATCGGCAAAAACAGCTATAAAAATTAAAACAAAAACTCCTAAATCTAAATTATGGTTGCATATTCAAGATTTTGAAGTTGATGCAATGATCGAATCTGGTATTTTCGAAAATAATAGAATAATAAAATTATTAGGATATAGATGGGAAAGATTAATTTACGAGAAATTTGATATAATAAGTACAATAAGCAATGGAATGATGAAAAAGTTAGTAAATAAAAAAATACCAGAAGATAAGATATATTTTTTACCAAATTGGGTTGATACTAGGAATTTGAAAAAAGTTGATAATCCAGAATTAAGAAAAATACTTAATATTGATAAAAATTTGGTTGTTATGTATTCAGGAAGCATTGCTAATAAGCAAGATTGGGATATTGTTTTGAAATCTATAAAAAAGTTAAAAAAAGATAAAGATATAAAATTTGTAATAATTGGAAATGGTTCTAAAAGAAAGAAAATAGAAAATTTTATTAAGGAAAATAAGTTGAAAAATATAATATTGTTAGATGTTCAACCAAAAGAGAAGTTAAATGATGTTTTATCATCAGCAGATATTCATATTATACCTCAAAAGAAGAATGTTATCGATAGTGTTATGCCTTCAAAATTGTTGGGAATAGCTTCTGTTGGGAAACCTGTTTTAGTTTTAGCAAATAGTAAAAGTGAAATATATAATGTCGTAAAGAAAAATAAATTAGGAATAGTATTGAATGAAAATGAATATGAACAATTATCAAATATAATTTTAAGCATAAAAAATAAGAAATATAAACTTAAAAGATATGGAGATAATGCTAGAAGATATATAGAAATTAATTATGAAAAAAAAAATATTTTAGATAGATTTATAGAAAAAATTTACAAGCTCTGAGGTGTTTTATGAGAAAAATTTTGATGTATTTGAATTTTTTAAAATATAAAATTAAATTAATAGGAAAGGTTAAATTTTACGGCTCATCAATTCTAAAATATATGAGTTAGAAAATTCTAATATAAAATTTTATAATAATATAATAATAAAGAAAAGATTATGACAATTATATTGGAATAAATCACAGAATAATAATAATTGTACGAGATGGTGGGAATATAAAAATAGGTGGTAATGTTTTTATTAGTGCAAATTGCATTGTTGGTACTGGTTCAGTTGTATCGGGTAAGTTCCCAAATAATTATGCTATAACAGGAAATCCAGTCAAAAATTGTTAGATATTTAACTGAGGAGGAACTAATCAAATGAAAACCGCAATAATAACAGGAATAACAGGACAAGACGGTAGTTATTTAGCAGAATATTTATTAGAAAAAGGATATATAGTCCATGGATTCGTAAGAAGAGCAAGTAGTTTCAACACAAAAAGAATAGACCATTTATATAAAGACCCACATGAAAAAGATGTAAAATTATTTCTCCATTATAATGATATGACAGACTCAACAAACATAATAAGATTAATACAAAAAATACAACCAGATGAAATATATAATTTAGCTGCTCAAAGCCATGTAAAGGTAAGCTTTGAATTACCAGAATACACAGCAAACTCTGATGCACTAGGAACACTGAGAATATTAGAAGCAATACATTTACTTGGATTAGAAAAAAAAGTAAAATTCTATCAAGCAAGCACATCAGAATTATATGGAAAAATACAGGAAATACCGCAAAATGAAAAAACGCCATTCTATCCAAGAAGTCCATATGCAGTAGCAAAACTATATGCATATTGGATAACAGTAAATTATAGAGAAGCATACAACATGTATGCTTGTAATGGTATATTATTCAACCACGAATCGGAAAGAAGAGGAGAAACATTTGTAACAAGGAAAATAACAAGAGCAGCAACAAGAATATTCGTTGGAAATCAAAAAAAATTATACCTTGGAAACCTAAGTGCAAAAAGGGATTGGGGATATGCAAAAGATTACGTAAAAGGGATGTGGATGATACTACAGCAAGAAAAACCAGATGACTATGTATTAGCAACAGGAGAAACACATGAAGTAAGAGAATTCTGTGAAAAAACATTTAAAAACCTTGGAATAAAAATAGAATGGAAAGGAAAAGGAATAGAAGAAAAAGGAATAATAACAAAAATAGATAAAAACAAAACAAAAGAAATAATAGAAAAAATAAAAACAAAACATCCAGACTTAAAAAACTTTGAAATAAAAACAGACCACCTAAAAGAAGGACAAGAAATAATAGCAGTAGATCCAAAATATTTCAGACCAACAGAAGTAGAAGTATTACTTGGAGACCCATCAAAAGCAAAAGAAAAGCTTGGATGGAAACCAGAAACAACATTTGAAGAATTAATACAAAAAATGACAGAATATGACTTAGGCTTAGCAATAAAAGAAAAGCACAGAAATGAATGGATAAAAGAGTAAAAAAAGGGGATGGCTAAATTGGAAAAAACAGCAAAAATATACGTAGCGGGTCATAGAGGATTAGTAGGATCTGCAATAGTTAGGAAACTAAAAGAATTAGGATACACAAATATAATAACAAAAACACATAAAGAATTAGACCTAACAGATCAAAAAGCAACAAGAGAATTCTTTGAAAAAGAAAAGCCAGAATACGTATTTCTTGCAGCAGCAAAAGTAGGAGGAATACTTGCAAACGACACATACAAAGCAGATTTCATATATCAAAACATAATGATAGCAGCAAACGTAATAGAAGCATCATATAAATACGGAGTAAAAAAATTACTAAACCTGGGATCATCATGTATATATCCAAAATACGCAAAACAACCAATGAAAGAAGAATACTTACTAACAGGAGAATTAGAACCAACAAACGAACCATATGCAATAGCAAAAATATCAGCAATAAAAATGGTGAGATACTTCAATGAACAATATGGAACAAATTTCATAAGCGTAATGCCAACAAACCTATATGGACCAAATGACAACTTCAACTTAGAAACAGCACATGTATTACCAGCATTAATAAGGAAATTTTACCTTGGAAAATTATTAGAAGAAGAAAATTATGAAAAAATAAAAGAAAACATAAAAAAATATCCATTAGGATTTGGACTAGATAAAAAGATAAAATTAAACGATAAAAAATCGATAAAAGAAATATTAAAAGACTTAGGAATAACAAACGAAAGCATAACATTATGGGGAAGTGGAAACGTATATAGAGAGTTTCTATATGTAGAAGACATGGCAGATGCATGTGTATATTTAATGAAAAACATAGAAGCAGAAGAAATGAAAGAAATATCTTCAGATTATTTTGTAAACATAGGAACAGGAAAAGATATAACAATAAAAGAATTAGCAAAGTTAATAAAAGAAACAATAGGATACACAGGAAAAATAATACATGATACAACAAAACCAGATGGAACACCAAGAAAATTACTTGATGTTTCAAAATTACATGAATTAGGTTGGAGTCATAAGGTTGAATTAAGCGATGGGATTGGTAATGTTATAAGAAGTTTTTAATAGTTTTAAAAATTAATGCTTATGTCAATCATCAAAAACAATAAATCATTTAGTAAAGGAGATATAAATAAATGGATAAAAAAGTAATAATTATAGGTGCAGGATTAACAGGGTTAACGACAGCATATTTTTTAAAGAAAAATAAATTTAATAATTTTATTTTATTTGAAAAAGAAGGAAAAATAGGAGGATATTGTAAAACTATAAAAAAAAATGAATATAAATATGATATGACCGGGCATGCATTACATTTAAAAACGGAAGAAATAAAATATTTTCTTCTTGAAGAATTATCATTAAAAAATGAACTTAAACTTGTTGGAAGAGAATCATATATTTATTTTAAAAATAAGTTTGTTCCTTATCCATTTCAATTAAGCTTGTATTATTTGGATTATGAAGACAAATATTATATATTAAAAGAATATATAAATACATATTGCAGTAAAATAAAAGATACAACAAATATAAAAAATATTAAAAATTTTAAAGATTATTGTTACGCTTTTTTTGGTAAGGGAATATCAGATTTATTTATGATTCCTTATAATGAAAAAATATGGTCATATCCAGCTGAAAAACTGGGTTTTGAATGGATGGGAAGATTTGTTCCTAAAATTGATTTAGGGAAAATAATTGAAGCAACATTAAAACCAATTAAAAATGATATAGGATATAATAGTCAATTTTATTATCCCAAAAATACAGGTATTGAAATTATACCAGAAACTATTTATAGAAAAGCACAATTAGGAAATAATGTATTTTATGAAGAAGTAATAAAAGTCGATCTAAACTTAAAAAAAGTATATACTGATAAGTCAGAATATAAATATAATATTTTGATAAATACACTACCATTAAATAGGTTTCTTGATATGATACAATATTCTCATGAATTAAAATCAACAATAACTAGAGTATTAATAGTTGAAATAGAAAATTTAAAAAAAGAGTTTAGTTGGATTTATTTTCCACAAAAAAATATTCCTTTTTATCGTATAGGTAATTTTAAAAAATTCAATTCAAAGTTAAATAATGAAAAAGATTTATTATATGTAGAAATATCAAGTTTATATCCTATGCCCAATAATACCTCAAAAAATGAAATAGTTAATGAATTGAAGAAAATTTTTGGAAATGTTAAAGTTAACATTGTAGATGATTTTATAATGGAAAATTCTTATGTGGTATATGAAAGTTGGAGGAAACAAAATTTGGATAATGTATTAAAATTTTTAGAAAAAAATTCGATATACTCAATAGGAAGATATGGTGCTTGGAAGTATGATTCTATGGAAGGAGCAATGTTAGATGGTAAAAAAATTGTATCGCAAATATCCAATAACCTATTTGAAAAATAATTATATATATATGTTATTTCCTGGAATTATGTTAGTTGATATATATTTATCTGATCCGATAAGACAATTCAAAATAAATTTTATAAATAAAGAAAATTATGTTACATATTTTCAAATTGTATATTTATTTATATTGGTTTTAGTAAATATATCGAAAAAGACAGTTAAATTATCAAAATTTAATTTTATTTTTTTTTACATTGGTATAGCTTTTCCTATAACTTTTTTTCAGTTAATTAATATTACAAATTTTAGAGATTTTGAAGTTTTTGTTATCTTAATATTAAGTGTTGCTCTTTTTTTAGTTTCTAATATAAGAACTATTTATAGTATTTTAAAAATATATTATTATTTCTCTTTTTTTATATATTTAGGAGCTTTAGTAATTATAAAAAATCCTTTACACGCGAGAGCTGTTACACTTAATTTCGGACCAAATTATACTTATCCGCTTGCATTAGTTTTAATATTAATAGCAATAGAATTTTATCCTAAAGATATAAAGGAAATTTTTTTTATAATTACAATATATACAGTTGTTGGAATTTCAAGAGTACAAATTATTTATTTGTTTATATTGTTTTTTCTTTTTATGATTTATTTTTTAAAAAATAAAAAGCAATATAAATTTTATTATATATTCATACTTATAATTGTTATTTATATATTTATGTATTATTTTGGATATTTTAACTATTTTAATTTAAGGTTTACTCACAAATTTACTACAGATTTGCGATTTGAAGAATTAATCGGAAACGTGATTCATAATACACATCTATGGGGAACTGGATTAGGGGGATATTTTAAATCCTTTAATATAACAGATGCGCATTCTTTAGCATTAAACTTGTTATTTTCAGGTAGTATAATTCCATTCGTTTCATATATTATTTTTATAATAATTTTTATAGAAAAATTGTTCAGGAATAAAGCTTTTTTTTCTTTGATCATATTTATACTTTTATTTCTATATTGGAATATAGCTGGCGGAACACCTGTTCAATATACATATTATCCGAATACATTACATTTGATAGCACTATATGGTTTATTTTTGTTGCGCGGCTTGACCCCTGAAAATTAGACAAAAAATAAGAAAAACTCATTTTTTCACAGAAACGAAAAAATCAGAAAAATCATAAGACGAAATAAAATCGTTAAAATTATCATTAAAAAGATAAAAAACGAAATCAGGAGTAAGATACTTTAAAGACCCATGAGGTCTAAGATGATTATAAAAATAAATATAGGACATGTAATAATTATAAACATCATCGATATCGTTAAAAGAAATATATTCAACAAATTCTCTTTGAACAGAAGAATGAAATGATTCAATAAAAGCTTTTCTTGATTTTTAATCAAGAAAAAAGTATTAAGAATTAAATTAAAATAAAAAATCCTAAAACCTGCGGAGCATGTTAGGATCATCAATCGATAACAAATCAATAAGTAGTTTTTTAATATACTCATCATAAATCTTTTCACCTTTAGTATTCAAAGAATAACCTTTAAAACATTTATTTTTCCTACTATAACGATTAACAACAAAAAACAATCTTGATTTAAAATAAAAAGTGCTACGTTTTATATTATAATAGTTAAGCAAATAGTCTAAAGAAACACCATAAGTTTTTTTAGTTTGAAAACAAACTAAAAAATTATAAAGGTATATTTATTAAAATAAAAAAAACAAAATATCATGATGCAAAGCATCATGTAATAATCAACAAATCACCAATAAAAGTTACTTTCTTTGATGTTGTCGTTTTTTTTCAAAAAATTAATTTCATCCTCTTACATTTTAATAAGAAGTTCTTTTTCAAGAAGAAGACGTTCATAATATTTTAAGTTTTTTCTCTAAAGCAACAGAGTCATTAGTGTTGTTTGAATTAGACTTAATAATGCCAGCAGATTCATAAATAATAGAAGCCTTTGCTTCGCAAAGAGAAATAAAAATTATATAAAATCATAAAAAGAGTATAATAAAATATAAAAAATATAAATCATTCAGCTTGCACATCATGATTTAGAAATATCATAAATCATAGAACTAGGACGACCTTTTTTGAATGAAATACATTATCGTCATAATTAGAATCTTTATATTTTTTAATCCATTTTTATCGAAGATAAAAAAGATTTTATATAATTAAAATTTTTACCTATTTCTATTTTGTGAAGCAAAATATGTTAGAGTTAATGAATGAAAGATATTCTTTAACTGCTTACAGCAGTTAATAGGATTAAATGATTTTATAATAAAGAAACATAAATCTTTTCAGCTTTGCTGAAAAAGACAACTTAAATTCAGGTTCATAATTAGTTCGTTTTCTCATTAAAAAACACCCCTTTCTTTTTTTCAATTTTATGATATCACTTTCTTATTTTTTGTCCAAATCTTGTAAGGGGTGAATATGAGATGGGATAAAAATAATAGAAGTTCCTTGGTCAAGGCCAAATAGTGGATTTACATTATTATTCGAAGCATTTGTATTAGAAATGTATCAACATATGACAGTAGCAGAAATATCAAAGAAATATAAAGTGACAGAAAATAGGATATGGAGGATATTAGAACATCACGTAATGAAAGAATTGAAAAAACAAGACTTTTCAAAAGAACCGATAAAGACATTATCAGTAGATGAAATAGCAAGAAAAAAGAACCATGTATATGTAACAAATTTTGTTGATGTAGAACGAGGAAAAGTAGTATTCATAGCAAAAGGAAAAGATGCAAAAACATTTAAAGAATTTAAAAATAAATATATAGAAAAAAAAGGAAAAGAGTCAGATATAAAAACAATATGTATGGATATGTCAGTAGCTTTTAAATCAGGTGCAAAGGAACATTTTCCAAAAGCAAAATTAGTATTTGACAAATAAAATTATTAAACGAACAACTAAATAAAATAAGAAAAAGAGAAAGTAAAGACTACAAAGACTTATTAAATAAAACAAAATATATATTCTTAAAAAATCCAAAAAATCTAACAAATAAACAAAATGAAAAACTTGAGCAATTAATGGAATACAAATATCTTGATACAGTAAAAGCCTATTCATTAATTCTAGAATTAAAAAAAATATCTGATTATAAAAAACCAGCATATGCATCAAAATTCTTTAAAAAATGGTATGACAAAGCGTTAAAATCAAATATACCAGAAATGAAAAAAGCAGCTAAGAGTTTATATAAACATATAAAAGGTATTCTTATGCATTTAAAAACAGGATTAACCAATGCTAAAATTGAAGGTATGAATTCAAAACTTAGAACTTTTACTAAAAGAGCTTATGGTTTTAAATCTTTTAAATATTTATCCATTACTATTTTTTTTGCTTTAGGTAAATTGTCTTTTTCCTTTTTTTACCCACTCTTTTCGTGGGAGAACCAAAATAAAATTAATAAAAAGAATGATGTATGGAAGATGTAAATTTGAAATATTAAAAAATAAAATTCTGGTTATTGAACATAATTAAACTAATCTAAGCATAATCACAGCAATTCAAGTAACTTTGGAAAGAGCCCTGTTCACTTGACAAATACAAATACTCAGTTCAATTGATTACATGACACCACAAGAAAAAGAAGATGAAGTATTAAAATTGTTAGAAAAAAGAAACATTGCTAAAAATGCTATTTTTTAGTTAAACTTAGGCTGTCCACTGGTTTGGGGTAAGAGCACATTTTTATGAAAGGAGATATATTATGAAAATGAAAAATGTTTTAATAGTTTTTCCATTTGAAATGAAAAATAAACCATTTTCCGGTGGGATTTTTAAAGCTACGTTAAATTTAATAAAGTTTTTTGAAGAAAATAATTGGAATATAGATTTATACATACCTTTAAAAAATAAAGGAATAAAAGATTTTCTTGATAGCAATGAATATAAAGTGAATGTACTAATGGAAAACTTTGATGTTCCACGACGATATAAGGATTCTCCGTTTTTTATTCGTATATTTGAATCATCCGCAAGCGTTTTAAAATTTATGAAATCTTCTAAAAAAATAGAAAAAGTACTAAATAATAATTATAATATGATTTATTTCCAAGAGATGTTGGGTATTTGGTTTTTGAAATATGTGAATAATCCAAAAACTAAAAAAGTTGTGCATATACATTCTTACCGATTTTTAGAGAGCTTTATTATAAGAAATATAGTGAAATATAAGATTGATAACTATGCGAATTTAGCAATTTCCCCAACAAATTCAATTTTAGAAAAATTGAATTTAAATAAAGCTAAGACTTTTGTAGTGAAGACACCATATAACAGTAAAAATTTAATCAGTTATGACTATAAAATTAATCAATATTTTATTAATAAAAAAAATAAATTAAAATTTTCATATATTGGAAGAATAAATTCTATAAAAAGAATAGATTTATTTTTGAAAGCTATGATCTTGCTTGGAAAGAAATATTTAAACAAAGTAGAATTTGATATTGTAGGTGTACCTAACACAAAAGGAGATAGAAAATATTTAAATAAATTAAAATCCATTATTTTTTATAACAAATTAGAAAATAATGTAAATTTTTTAGGATATATTGAAGATATCGAGAGATATTTAAAAGAGAAGGTTAATTTTGGAGTTTTATTAACAAAATCTGAAGCAATTTCAATGGCTGGATTAGAGTTTGTTTTTAATAACATACCCGTTATAGCGTTTGACGTTCCAGGAAATAATGAGCTATTAGAAGATGCTAAAGGTGGTGTGTTGATTCATGACGGAGATATACAAGCATTATCTGAAAATATAAAAAAAATAATAGATAATGAAAATTTTAGTATATCTTTAATTAAAAGTTGTGAAGAAAGAAAAAAACTTTTTTCATATAATAAGTTTTCAGATGAAATGAAAAAAATCTTAATAGAGATTTCCGGTAATAAGTCAAGTAAGTAAAAAAAAGAAAAACAAGAATAATTAGCTATAAAAAAAGCTAATCGAATAAGAATATTGAAAATTAAAGATAATAGGAAATATAAGAAAAACAAAGATAAAAGGAATTATTTCAAAATAACATAAGGAGTATTATTTTTAAGCAAATAAAAAACGAGATTAACAAGTTTTCTGGCAGACATAACAAGAGCTCTCATATGATGATATTTATTAGATTCACGATATTTTTTCCAGTAATAGTCTTTAAAAATAGGATTATGAGTTTTAAGAGAATTAGCAGCTAAAACCAAATAGGTTCTGAGATATTTGTTGCCTTTTTTTTCTAAATGAGAATCCTGAGCTTTAAACTTCTCGCTTTGATGAATAGACCAAGTAAGGCCAGTGTAAGAAGCTAAAGCAGAGGCATTATTAAAACAATTAATATCGCCATTAAATTTAAGATAAAGTCTAGTAAGATAACGTAACTCGCTAATAGTTTCTTCATCAGAAACAAAAGGGACAAGAGAATTCTGAAAATTAAGAGCAATATCAAAAATAAGTCTGGCATCAAGTTTATCAGTTTTAGAACGATTAAGGATTTTTCGATAAAGTTTCATATTATCAGTTTTGACCCAGAAAACTTTGATAGAATTATCGTAAAAATACGAAGCAACATCAAAGGAATAAACCCCAGTGGATTCAAGAACAAGGATAAAATCTTTAGAAACAGATAAAGCTTTAGAAAATAAATCAAAAATGCCTTGAGGTGAATTATTCACCGAACCTGAACCAATGAAATTAGAGAAAAAATCGAGAGAGCTCTTGGAAACATCAATAGCCAAGATACGCATAAAAAACACCTCCAGTTGCATACAGTCTCACATCCTCGCAAAAAATAAGACGAGGAAAGGCATTTTCCGGCAAGTGAAAAACTGTATGCTAGTTTAGAAATCTTTTTTGAGAGAACAAGTCTCAAGGGAGTGGCACCTAAAACTATTTTACCAGAGGTAAAATTTAAAAACAAGTAAATAATACATCAAGTAAATAATAAACAATAAAAAATTCTCAACAAAAAACTATTAATATTAAAATATATAGCTAAAGATACTTAAACCAATATAATATATTCACTTTTCAAAGAGCATAATAATAATAATAATAATAATAATAATAATATAATTATTAATAATTATTCTATACTAATTATACGAGGGAGTCAAAAAATACAGAAAATAAATAAAGAAAAAATAACAAAAGTATGTATAGATGACTTTGCAATAAAGAAAGGTAACACATATGGAACAGTAATGATAGATATAGAAAGCAGAAAAATAATAGATATGATAGACACACGGGACGTTGAAAAAGTAGCAGAATGGTTAAAAGGCGGCTTGACCCCCGAAGATTAGACAAAAAATAAGAAAAACTCATTTTTTCACAGAAACGAAAAAATCAGAAAAAATATAAGACGAAATAAAATCATTGAAATTATCATTAAAAAGATAAAAAACGAAATCAGGAGTAAGGTACTTTAAAGACCCATGAGGTCTAAGATGATTATAAAAATAAATATAGGACATGTAATAATTATAAACATCATCGATATCGTTAAAAGAAATATATTCAACAAATTCTCTTTGAACATAAACAGCTTTTCTACGAAAAGCAAGTTTATGAAATGTAATTATTAAAATAAAAATAAAAACCGAATAATTTTTGGCTTTGCCAAAAAATTATGGTAATATTAGCTTTAAATTGAGGGCCATTATCAGTTCTAATAATTAAATTTTGAGGTATAGCATTTCTAAATTTAATAGCCTGTTAATAAATAAAATTTTTAATTTTATTTATTAAAGAATAAAATACTAATTAAAAATCCAAATATTTGCGAATGATAATGAGCATGTTAAAATCGATAATACTTAGAATACTAATTATTCCAAAACGTTTGCTTCGAAAAAAAATAAAAATTATATAAAATCATAAAAAGAATATAATAAAATATTATATAATAAAAGAAAAATCATACAGCTTGCGCAGCATGATTTAGAAATATCAGAAATCATAGAACTAGGACGACCTTTTTTTAAATGAAACACGTTATCATCATAATTAGAATTTTTATATTTTTTAACCCATTTTTATCGAAGATAAAAAATATTTTATATAATTAAAATTTTTACCTATTTCTATTTTGCGAAGCAAAATATGTTAGAGTTAATGAATCATCAGAAAGATATTCTTTAACGACAGACAACTTAAATTCAGGTTCATAATTAGTTCGTTTTCTCATTAAAAAAAACCCCTTTCTTTTCTCAATTTTATGATATCACTTTCTTATTTTTTGTCCAAATTTTATAGGGGGTGAATACGCGAACAGAAAAACAATAAGCAAATATATAAAATTAGAAACACCATGGAAACATCAAAAGGAATAAAAAAATCAAGTATAATAGATGAATACATACCAACAATAAAAAAAACTATTACAAAAAGACTATAATCAAATACAAATAGCCCGTCCAAAAAGTCTAAAGTCAAAAAAAATTAGAAATCTTTTTTAAAGAAAAATTATGAAAAAGATTAAAAAGAACAATAAGATTGAATAAAACAACAGTAATACCAGCAAAAGTCAAATAATTTCTATTTCTAACATACCAAACATATTCTGTACCAAAAGACATATCCATAATACCATTAACTCTTTCAATCTCCCAACGTAATTTATAATCGTTCTTAAAAGCAATTCTAAAAGATTTCATAACATATCTATTATAAGATTCATAATATTTAGTATTTCTTTTATTTAAATCAATAACTGGTATAGAATTAGAAGACATAATCTTTGAAAAAATATTATAAGAATCATAAGCTGCATCTAATAAAATTTTAGAAAAAGATTTTATTGATTCAAATAATACATCAAAAAAATTTGATTCATGAATAGAAGCTTTTGCAACAGTAAAATCAAGAACAAAATCATTTTTAGCATCTAATGATAAATAAAACTTTTTACCGAATTCTTTACCTTTTGTAGTATAGGTAAAACCAAATTCTTCTTTATTGAAAGTAGCTTTAGCAATACCTAATCTGGAATCTTTACATGGTTTAATTACATTAGCATCAATAGTTGCATGTGTCTTAGATAATTGAAAATTACTATATATCCAATTAA
>NZ_AZAY01000049.1 GCF_001021165.1 Marinitoga sp. 1197 | reverse complement strand
AATATACCCAGCTTATTGGATCTCCTTTTTTAGTTAGCATTATAAATCCAGCACTTAATATTCCTATTCCACTTAAACTTATCATTGTTATTACCAATAATATTATTGATGATATTATGTTCATTTTTATTTCTACATCAAATGTATATATTAAAAATATAAACACTATTCCTGTGTTTATTATTGTAAATATTAATCTTGAAAATATTGTGTATATAAATACTTCCCATAATGGCGTTTCTGATAGAAGCAGGTACTCTATTGTTCCCATTACCTGCTCCTGCCTTATTACATTTTTAAATGTTGTTAGGGACAGTGTTGTATAACTCATGAATACACTTCCTGATATGAAATACGCTAAGATGTTTCCTCCGTATTGCTCTATCATTGGAAAGTAGTTCCCCTGAGCTATAAACCTTCCCATGAATCCAAATTGTAATAATCCTAAGAATCCACTGAGTATCCCCAGCACTGCCTGGGTTTTATAGCTTTTCCATATTAATATATCTCTTATTATGTAGTTCATGAATTTTTTTATTCTTTTCATGAGTTAAGAATCACACCAATTCCAGAATCCTTTATCTTCTCCTTTACATCCAGCATTTTGTTCACATTCCATATTAGAACATTGATCACAATTTTCCACTTTTTCTTTTCCTATATCGCAAAAGGAAAATAAATTTTCTTCTTTGGGTTCATTTACGAATTCCATTTTTTCGCCTCCCATGTGTTTTTTCTGTTAATAATATCATATCTTTTAAATTATACTTTATCGGCAAGCACCTTTCTCGTCCGTGTTCTATTACTCCGTATTTTTCTGCCATAACTTTTCCTAATATGCATCCTCCCATGCAATATGGCAATACTTTACATTTTTTACATTCCTCATCAAATGGGTCTATTGCAATCCATATGTTTTTTCTATAATTTAATTCTATTTTTCCATTCTCTTTTAATTCACCTATTTCTTTGGAAATACCTCCTATTTCTCCCCAACATTTGTATAATTTCCCATCAGCATCTATTACTAATGAATTTATACTAGTAGCATCACATCTTGCCTGATTTATCTTTAAAAATGGATTATAGTTATAATATTCTATCTTTTCTATTATATAATTATATAATTCACTTTCTGTTTTTGCAAATTCTTTTAAAGTAAATGATTTTAGTTTGTTATTGTTTGTTGTTTCTCCTTGCCTTAAGTCAATTTCTATCTTTAATTTATCTTCGGATATCTTATCTATTAACTTTTTTATACTATTTATATTATGTGGAAACACATTTATCCTTATTTTTACAAATATTTTTTTTGTTGCCATTTTTATATTTTCATATATTCTTTCAAATGTTCCTTTTCCATTTTTTAATATTCTTAATTTATCATGTGTTTCTTCTATTCCATCGAGCGTTATTATTAATTTTTCTATTCCAGCATTTTTCAAATCATTTATTGTTTTTTCATTAAGCAAATATCCATTTGTTATTATAAACGAATCGTATTTTACTGCTTCTATCTCACATATATTTTTAATTTTTTTACTTATGTATATTATTTTTTCCTTTTCCAATAACGGCTCGCCACCCCAGAAAGTTACACTGAATACCTCTGGTTTTTTTTCTTCTATTTTATCTTTTACCAGCGTTATTATTGAATCTATGGTATTTTCTTTTATATTTCTAATCTTAAACGGTTTTATGCTTATTTCTTTTGCCTGGCTCTGATAACAATATTTGCAATTAAAATTACAGCTTGTTGTCATTGTTATAGTTAAATGATAATATTTATCTGAGAATTGAAATCTTTTATATTTAGCTATTATTTCGCTCAATTCATCCTTATCTTCTTTTATTATAAATCCACCTTTTTTCAGGATTTCTGGTTCTTCTTTTATTTCACCGGATAATATCTTTTTTATTTTTTCAACATGTTCTTTTTCTACTTTTAATATAGCATTTGTTATTCCATTAAACAAAAGAAGGCTTCCATCATTTTTTTCTATTAATTGATTATACGCTGATGGTTTCATTTTACCACCAGCTTTTTCTCAGATTTTTTTACTTTGTACCATAATTTTATAAAACTTTCTGTTTCACGTTTTTCCTCAGGACATCCTTTGGTCCCATGCAGCGCTGCATTTCTACAACCTCCATGACACAAAGGTAATATTTTACACTCTTTACAATTTTTATCTTCATATCCATTATAACTATGCCATTTTAAATGTTTTTTTGTCTCTAATTTTATTATTCCATTTTCTATTTTCCCTATTTCCATACCTTCCTCTACAGCAACTGTACATGGATATATTTCCCCTTCTGGCCCTATTACCATATTATATACATTATCAAATTCACAATACATATCTCCATCTAATATTGGTAACATTACTTTAAAACCTCTGTTTATTGCCATTTCATATAATTTTGATAACTTTGTAAATGAATTTTCTTTTCTAAAATCCCTTACATGTATATGAAATTCTTCATTTCTTTCTGATGCCTGAAATATCCATCTAAAATATATTTTTATTCTTTCTTTTGGGAATCTCTCTAGATAATCAAATAATTCTTCTATTCTCTCATAATTTTCAGGTCCTACATTTACCCTTATTGTTACATTTGTCTTTTCTGTATTTTTTAATAATCTTTCTATTCCTTTTAATATTTTATCAAATGTTTTTCCTCCACCTATTAATGGTCGATATTTATTATGTGTTTCTTCTATTCCGTCTAATGTTATCTGTACATTTTTTATTTTTAACTCATCGAATTTTGATACATCTATATGATTTAATAAATATCCATTTGATGACATCGATGAAAATAATTCCGCATCGCTCTCTTTTATTATCTTTTTATTTATATATTCAATTGCCTTAAAGTTCATCAATGGCTCGCCACCAAACCATCCTATTGAGATTGTTTTTTTATTTTTGCTTATGTTTATTATATATTCTGCAATTTCGTCTGCTTTTTCTACTGTCATTATTTTATTTCTCTTTGTTTCATAACAATATACACAATCGAAATTGCATTGAAATGTGGGGATTATTGTAAACATTGCCCGTGAATTATCAAATCGTGCTCTATAATTTCTCATCTTTATTTCTTCATATTCATTATATTCTTTTTCTATAATATATCCACCATATTTTAATTGTTCAAATAATTCATCATCATCTATATTTCCTTTTAATATTTCCTTTATTTTTTGAACATTTTCACGTTTTACTTCTGCTATTGCTCCTGTTCTTAAATTAACCAATACCGGAACTTCATCTATTTCAAAAAAATAATTGTAATATGATTCTTTATACATTATTTTTCACCTGCCCCACAATTTATACACATTGAATCTGGTGGAATACATGTATCCATGCATGTTCCTAAACATGAATCGCATCCCCCATCAATACATACTCCGCAGTTAGGATTTACTTCACCACAGCTATTTAAATTATACCCTGTTTTTGGAAAGTTAATAAAATTCATATTTCTCATCCCTTCTTATTTTCTATCAATTATTACATCCTTTATTATGTTCGCAAATATCATTAAAACAAAATGAACAGTTAATGTTTTTTTCACAGAAATCTAACTCTTTATTTGATTCGTTTTTAGGTATATTTATAAATTCCATATAATCACTCCTTTGAGTTTTTTATTTAGATAGAGCCTTTATTTATAAAGGCTCTTATATTTTATCCTATTGGAATACAATAAGGATTTATAGGCGGACAGGCATAATCTGGTTCGCAACTTGGGTTACATCCCTGATTTTGATCACAACCACTATTATGGCACGAACTGCAATTTTGGTCTTTATCACAAAAATCAGTTTGATATCCAGAATTCGGATAATTCAAAAATTCCATTTTTCCTCTCCTTTTTGATTTTATAATTCTTATAAAATATGATACTAGAAAAAAACAGCCGGCTGAAAGGAATAAATTTTTGGATTGAATAAGTTGTATATTTTTTCCCATTATCTCCTGCAAATAAGATTGTCGAAAACATAATAATTTTATACCTTAGCAATTCAAAATAAAACTCAGAAAATGTATAATTTTTATGTTATGTTACTCTATAATTAAAAGATATTATTTTCACTTATTCAATTTACAATAATTTTAGCAAAAAAAAAAAAGAAGTCAACTATACTATGTAAAATTTAAGTAAAATTACAATCAATTTTTCTTTTCCTAAATTCAATAAATTTACATAATTATTTTATCGCCTGATATATTTTTATGGTTAAGTTTTTGTTTAATGTATTGATGCAATTTTATATTCTTGCTATTATTTGATGTTAATGATTAATTGGTTTTATCTTATTTGATTAATTCCAGTAACCTTTCTTCATTTTCTTTTGTTGTTTTTTTGAGTATTTCCTCTGTTTTTTTGTCTGCCACTATTTTTTTTACCCTATTATCCTTTCTGTTTTTTCTATTTCACTTACGTCATGACTGGCTAATATTATCGTTTTCCCTTTTTGCGACAATTCTTCCATTATTTCATATATTTTTATTAAGGTTTAGTCTATTTTTCATCCAAATTAAGAATTAAATCCACATTTTTTACTTATATTAAAAGCCCTGAAAACCTTTTTTACGCGATTTTTTTCTAAAATTTTGAATGTAATAATTCCGCTTATTAAATATACTATCGATATTATAGTCAATATTATATATTCTGAATTAATCTCTAAAATTGTATTTGTATTCATTAATAAATGTCTCATTAAGTCTAATCCCCAACTAAATGGGAAAAGATAAGAAAAAATTTTTAAAAAATTTGGTAAAACAGTTATTGGAAAAAACATACCTCCTAATAATGGTGCTGCATTTCCTATTAAACTTACTAATTCATCTCCATCTTTAAATAGTAATGTAATACCAAAAAAGAAAAATACAAAATCAAATGATGCTAACATTGATATAACGAATACACCTACTGATACTATAAAATTCATAAAATTAAGTGTTGTTAAATTAAATAAAATAGATAATATTATTATTGGAATTGATTCTAAAGTAACTTTTAATATACCTAATACTGACCATCCAAAAATATATCCAAAAGGATTAATTGGCATTAAAAATATTTCTTCTAACTGACCTATTCTCATATAATGCCTTAATGTAAATATAACACCCCATAACACTTCAATATAATTCCAATATGCTGCTCCAATTAAAATGTACCCAAATATATTTTTAGTATTTGTATTTCCATAAAAAAATTGAACCAATCCACTTTTTTCCCAAAAATAAAAAAGCAAAAATACTGGTAATATAGTCAATAATGGTGTGAAAAATGAACCATACCAGTCTATTTTATATTTTTTTGCTGTTAAAAAATTTGCTTTTGCGAGATATAGACTGTTTACCATGATTCCCACTCGCCTTTTTTCCGTGTATAGTTTTCCACTTTTTTTAACATTATTATTCCTATAACAAGATATAAAAAACTTATTATCGTTAATATTAGAAGCATATATAAATTTTTATTATCAATACTTCCAGTTTGAATTATATTTCTTCCTATAGATATTAAGTAAGTTATTGGGATTATATATGATATTGCTTTTATATATATAGGATAGTAATTTACAGGACTGGTCATTCCAGAAAGAAGCCCTATAAAATACTGAAGTGTATAATTAATACTACCTATTTTCTTTTTCCATAATGCTAATGCTGCAAAAAATATGGAAAAAAACGTTATATATAATCCACTTATAGATAAAAGAACAAATATCCATAAGCTAAATTTTGTTGTTATTCCAGAAAGCGCAAAGAAAATAAGGGTAAATAAAGTAATATAAATATTAGTTAAAAATGTATCAATTCCTTTGGAAAAGAGAAATTTTAAAGATGAAACAGGGGATATTATTATGGAAATTAAAGTTCCTTCGGATCTTTCTTCTCCAAATCCATCACCTACTCCCCAAAAATATTGATTTAACCAGTACCACAATAGCGTTCCTATTAATATACTTTCTGAAAAATTTACTTTTCCAAATAATTTTGATGTAAAAATATATGGCCCTATCATAAAAAATGGAGTTAATGCCATATTTATCCATACAAATTTATATTTTTTTCTTATCAGCCAGTCTTTTTTTATAAGATACATTATATCCTTCGTACAGATTCCCCACTTTTGATGATATCTCTAAAATAATCATAAATATTTTTATTTTCTTCTTTTATATCTCCAAACTTTGTTGTTAATTTGAGAGATCCATCTTTTAAAAAATATATATCCGTATTTTTTGAAAAACCATGGAGAATATGGCTAATCATAAATATCGTTAATCCTTCTTTGTTTAACTCATTTAAATATTCTATCATTTCATATACGGCTTCTGGATCAAGACCATTTAAGATTTCATCTAAAAATAAAACTTTTGGTTCATGAATAAGAGCTTTACATAGCATTAATTTTTTTCTCATTCCTGTTGAAAAATTTTCAACTGTAATATTTGAAAATTGTGTAAGATTAAATTTTTCAAGCAAATATCTAATTTTTTCTTTTTTTATATTTCTTTTAACTCCATAAATACCTCCAAATATATCAAGATTCTCATAAGCTGTTAATTTCCAATATAAACTCCTTTCATTTGTAAGTACTACCCCTATTTCTTTTGATAATTTTTTCCATTTTGTCTTAACATCATAATTAAGAACTTTTATTTCTCCTTCATCCGGTAATAATAATCCTATTGCAATTTTAAGTAATGTACTTTTACCGCTTCCATTTTTTCCTATAACAACAGCAAAATCCCCTTTCTTAATTGACAAGTTAATTTCTTTCAATACTTCAAGATTTTCAAAACTTTTTTTAATATTTTTTGCTTCTATTACTTTCATATTTTCACCTGATCTTTATATTTAAAATATAAACTTAAAAGTTCCTCGTATACCTTATTATGAAAAGTTTTCCAGCAATCTTTTTTTGCTTTGTTAATATAAATATTATATCTACTCAAAAAATTTTTTTAGTTTTTTCCAACCGATTGGTAAGGTGTATAAATTTTGTTATAATATATAAGGATCTTTTTTCAAAACTTACTCAGAAATTTCCTGCTGAATTTGAGGGTTGGATGAATCGGTTGTGTATTCTTTATCATTATCTCCTGCAAATAAGATTGTTGAAAATAACAGAATTCCTATAAGTATCAATATTATTATTTTTTTCATTATCCCGCCCCTGATTTAAATTTTACCATTTCTAACATGACTTTCAAGTGTTTTTTTATTTTTTATAAATCCTTATTTTATCAGCGTTTTATAATTTCACAATTTCACAATATTTGTAAAAATAAATATTGTTACATTTTAATAATATTATAATTTTTATTAATTTTACTTATTCTGTACCAAAAGACATATCCATAATACCATTAACTCTTTCAATCTCCCAACGTAATTTATAATCATTCTTAAAAGCAATTCTAAAAGATTTCATAACATATCTATTATAAGATTCATAATATTTAGTATTTCTTTTATTTAAATCAATAACAGGAATAAAACCAGAAGATTTAATCTTTGAAAAAATATCATAAGAATCATAAGCTGCATTGAAATATTATGAAATAATATTTCAAAAAGTTTTATAATAATAATTTATATGTTATATCACCAAAATTTTGCGAAGCAATGCAAAGTAAAATCAAGAACAAAGTCATTTTTAGCATCTAATTACGATGTCCAAAAAGTAAAGTCGCTCAAACCTTGATTGTTAATCCTCAAAAATAGCTCATTCTTGCCGGTCGTATCAGACTCACATCCGTGTTCGGCTTCACTCAATTTTACGCTTAGATTTTTTATAAAAAATCTAAGGGAAAAGGTGAGCGATAGCTCAAAAGTTTTTTATAAAATCAAAAATATTTAAACCAATACCCGCGGTAGCGTGTATGGACAATCTGCGAGTTTTCGCTTGCTTTACTAATTGGACACCCTACTGCAGTTCCATTTTCTCTCAAGGCTGCTGATTGCTTATCTAAAATTGAAAATTATTAATCTATATATTTACTCTGTATTTTTACTATTGTATAGGTAAACAATGTACTTATAAAAATATAGATAAATAATAAAATTATAGATAGATTTAATGAAACCATTTCAGGTTTAAACAATACAAAATTTCCGTAAAAATCAAAAACTTTATGACCTAATATTGAGATTAAATTTCTTAAATCATATTTCCCAAAAATCGGGAAAATAAAATTATATAGAACTAAAATTAACATAGGATACATAATTCCTCTAAATAATATTCCGAGATAAAATCCAAAAGTTGTAAAAATAAATGAAAGAAATAAACTTAATATAAATTGTAGAATGATATTTGTATCCCAAGGTTGTATCAATAATTTAAAATCATTGATGGGAATATCCAAAGAGAAAGTGTTATAAAAGATAAAACTTATTATGATTGACAGAAATACTACAATAAAAATAATTAAAAAAGATAATATGTACATTGTTATTTGTTTTGATAGTAATATATTCATCCAGTTATTTTGAACTGCTTTAATCTTTATAGTTTTATATTTTGTATCGTATATTCCTATATATATCCCATATACACTGAAAAAAAATGAATAAAAAATAAAAGATAAATATTTCAAAGTATTAGTTATAATACGCCCAGGATTTTTTAAATCATAAACAGCCAATGCCACATTATTATAATCAAGTTTCAAAACATTATTAATTTTGCTAATCCCGTTATTTTCTTCAACTGTTAAAGGTTCCATTAATACTTTTTCAACATTTATTCCTGATTTTTTTATTTCATTTAGTGTGTGTACAAACAAATTATAATTTTGAATAATTAACTTCTTTTGATTATACAAATTCAATCCTGAAAATATTAACAAAGTTATAATCATTAAAATAAAGACACCAGAATATATTTGATATTTTATTTCTTTCTTTATATTACTGGATAAAATTTTTATATATTTCACTTAAATCACCACCATATCTATTAAAATCATTAATTTTAATAATTGAATGATTTTTTAAAGCAAACAACTCATCAATAATATCATTATAAAATTCAAATTGATGTCCCATCATAATAATAGTGGTTTTCTTTGACCATTTTTTTATTAAATGTTTTAATATAAGTTTTGTGTTATAATCTAATCCGTTTGCTATTTCATCTGCAAATAAGTATCTTGGATTTGAAAGTATTGCAATAATCAAACTTAAAATTTTTCTCTGTCCATGAGAATAATGTTTTACTTTTACTTTTAAAATTTCATCTTTAAAAAATCTATATGATGTTTCCTTTATTTTTTGAATACTGACTTTTTTATTTAATAATAATTCAATATTTTTATAACCACTGAGATTATAATATAACGGTGTATCATTATAAACAACGTATACAGTATCTCTTATTTCATTTAAATGTTTCCTATTATATAAAATTTTACCCTTATAACCTTCCAAATTTAATAAACATTTTAATAATGTGGTTTTCCCGCTTCCGTTTGCCCCTATAAACAATGTTATTTTATTCTCTGGAATCAAAATATTAGCATTTTCAAAAATCAAATTATTTCCATAAGACTTTGTTAGATTTTCTACTGTTATCAATATTAATTACCTCCTTATTATATCAGGAAGGTATTTCCATACCTTCCTGATTTTAAATAATGTGAAAGTTATTTTAATACCAATTATAATTACCATTTGCGTAAATAATAACATAATCTATAACATCACGACTATAAATTTTTAGGTTCTCCCACGAAAAGAGTGGGTAATTAAGAAAAAGACAATTTACCTAAAGCCAAAAAAATAGTAATGGATAAATATTTAAAAGATTTAAAACCATAAGCTCTTTTAGTAAAAGTTCTAAGTTTTGAATTCATACCTTCAATTTTAGCATTGGTTAATCCTGTTTTTAAATGCATAAGAATACCTTTTATATGTTTATATAAACTCTTAGCTGCTTTTTTCATTTCTGGAATATTTGAATTTAATGCTTTTTCATGCCATTTTTTAAAGATTTTTGATGCATATGCTGGTTTTCTATAATCAAATATTTTTTTGAATTCTAAAATTAATGAATATGCTTTTACTGTATCAAGATATTTGTATTCCATCAATTGTTCAAGTTTTTCCTTTTGGTTATTTGTTAGATTTTTTGGATTTTTTAAGAATATATATTTTGTTTTATTTAATATATCTTTGTAGTCTTTACTTTCTCTTTTTCTTATTTTATCCAGTTGTTCGTTTAATAATTTTATTATATGAAATTTATCAAATACTAATTTTGCTTTTGGAAAATGTTCTTTCGCTCCCGATTTAAAAGCTACTGACATATCCATACATATTGTTTTTATATCTGACACTTTTCCTTTTTTTTCTATATATTTAGTTTTAAATTTTTTAAATGTTTTTGCATCTTTTCCTTTCGCTATGAAGACTACTTTTCCTCTTTCAACATCAACGAAATTCGTTACATATACATGATTCTTTTTTCTTGCTATTTCATCTACTGATAATATTTTTATTGGTTCTTTTGAAAAGTCTTGTTTTTTTAGTTCTTTCATTACATGATATTCTAATATCCTCCATATCCTATTTTCTGTCACTTTATATTTCTTAGATATTTCTGCTACTGTCATATGTTGATACATTTCTAATACAAATGCTTCGAATAATAATGTAAATCCACTATTTGGCCTTGACCAAGGAACTTCTATTATTTTTATCCCATCTTCTGTTTTTATTCTTGGTACTCTTGCATGTATATACGTTTCATATTGAAATAAATTTAAATGTCTCCATGTCTTTTTGACTGTATCGTAGACTCCATATCTCTTCCCGTTTATTTCAAATTTCGCTCCTCTTTTGAAATTTACATATATGTTTACTTTATTCCCCTCTTGTTCTATTTTTTCTATTCTCCATGGTTCATTTATATTTAGTATTTTTTCAAAAAATCTTGGCAATTCATTTATCATTTTGGTCCTCCTCCTTTTTTTCTTCCACTCTTATAATATCATATTTTTTCTTTTTTTACCCACTTGTTTTGGAAGAGAACCAATTTTTACATCTCCCCAGGGTGTCACAACTCCAGCTCCTATGGTTTTCATTGTTCGATATTTATGATATGTTGATGTTTTAGATATCAATACAATTCCTTTCGCATGAACTATATTCGGAAATACATATCCGACTTCTTGCCATCCACTACTAGAAATAATTTTTGTTCCATTGCTTCGCCATTCAATATTATCTCTTGACCATAGCATAAAACTTCCTCTATACAAACTTGTACGGTAAGTAAAAATATTAGAAGAATAATTTGTAATTTTTTTTGTATTTTTATTAAAAATCAACGGACCACTTTCAGTTTTATTGGTTTCGTAAATTTTTAAAATTTCTAATTGTCTTTTTTGTAGTTGCTCATAATTAAATATTGAGCTTTTATGTAATTTTGGATTTCCATTATAAATTACACCATTTGAAAAAACTGTCAAACTTACAAAAATTACAAAAAATATTATAAAAATACGTTTATTCATACAATCCCTCCTGATTTTTAGATTTTTATCTGGCACCAGAATAAAGAAGACTGCTAACAGCCGGCTGAAAAATCAAAAATTTTAATAATTTTTGATATAATAATTACGACAAACTTGTTGTTAATCAGAAATTTTATTTCTAAATTTCTTGTTGAAATTGAGGATTAATTGAGTTTGTTGATGAAGAATAAAATCAAACAAATTTATTTTGATTTATATATGACATTTGTATGAAACAGACATCTTCTTTACGTTTACATTAAAAGTATAATTGTGAATTTTATAACTCAATAATTCAAGATAAAACTCAATATATGTATAGTTTTTATTTTATGTTACTGTACAATTAAAAGATATTATTTTCACTTATTCAATTCACAATAATTTTAGCAAAAAAACAAAAAAGAAGTCAACTATACTATGTAAAATTTAAGTAAAATTATAATAGTTTTTTATTTTCTAAAATTAAAAATTTTTACATAATTATTATATCACTTGATATATTTTTGTTGTTATTTTTTTATTTAATTTTGATGACTATAATCATAAATACGATGTCTAAAAAGTCAAATTCACTCAGGCAGCTTGATTGCTTATCCTTAAAATTATTCATTCTCAGCTGTCGCTCAAACAATACATCGTGTATTGTTTCGCGGCACTACATCCTTGTAATTTTGACGGCTTTCATTTTACGCTTAGATTTTTTATAAAAAATCTAAGGGGAAAGGATTTATAATATTATATAATAAAAATTATTTATTCCGATTACCCGCTGTAAGCGTGTAAGGACAATTTTCGAGCCTTCGTTTCATTTGAGATTTTTTAGACCGTGTATAATTAAAATAGAAAAAGAAAATAAATTAATAGATAATATCATGATTAAAATTAATTGAAAATAGTTTTTGTTAAGTTATATAATAATAGATATAGGATATACTATTATTGATAATATATGCATAATATACATTAAAAGACAGAATTTAAAATATATCTGATAATTTAAAACAAAATAATTTTTAAGACAATGATTCTTACAATAATCATATGGAGAAAGATACTTTTTTTAGACTAAGCTTTAAAAGCTTGGAGGCTGTAGTTATCAACTCCTTTTAGCATGTTTTAGAGAATTAAGCGTTAAGCTTGTACAAAGCATGGTCATATGACGAAAGGAGGTATTCCATATGATAAGTATCGGCATTGATATTTCTTCAAAAAAATTTGATGTTGCTACTTTTGATGGTAAAAAGTTTAAACACTTTGTTTTTGAACAGTCATATGATGGTTTTAATAAATTTCTTCTAAAAGTTGTTAAACACGTTAAAGATGAATATATGATAGCAATGGAAGCCACTGGCACCTACCATATTCCTTTAAAACAATTTTTAAACAAAAGAGGTATTGATATTCTGGTATTACACCCATATTCTCTCAAGAATTTCATGAGAGCATTTAGCCATTCAAAAACTGATAAGATCGATGCTAAAAACATTGCTAAAGCTGTATATTTATTAAGTGATTATGTAATTAAATCATCTGAACCTGAGGATTTAGTTTTAGAGTTAAGAAATTTGCTTAGAGCAAGAAAGTCAATTGTTAAAACTTTTACTTCTTTACAGGTGCGATTAAAAGAGGATTTAAAATTATATATGCCTGAATTATTAAAGCATTTCTCAGATATGAAATCTCCCGTTTTACTAAAATTATTATCAAGATATCCTACATTAAAGTCAATAATGAAACACAAAAGAAAAGTCATAAATTTACTTGCTTCATAAAATGTATAAAAGCTTAGCTTTTATACAATGATATTTAAAGATTTTTTATTATTTTCATTTTTAAAATATTGATCTAAATCAAATATTATAATTAAAATAATTTTTCGCGAAGCGATGCTTCTGGAATAAAGAAAAAGCATTAGATGTAATAAATGATTTAAAACATTCAATAGGAATAGAACATGACACTTCTGCTATAATAATCAAATCAAAAATAGAATTAATTAAGAATCATATGGAACAGATAGAAATATTAGAAAAAGAAATACAGAGAATTTCAAATGAACTACTTAACACTCTCGATATTAATGAAATAAATAATGTTCTTGACAATAGCGATAGTAATAACAATAGTAACAATAACAGTGATAATAATAATAATAATAGGAATAGGAATAATAACGAGAATAATAATAATAATAATGATAATAATAAAATAGAAAACAAGTATATTCAGGCATATAAAGCGATAACTTCAATCCCAGGTTCAGGTGAATTAGTAACTCCATTTACAATAATATCAGAAGTAGGAGATATTACTCGTTTTAAAACTAAAAAACATTTCGTTTCGTACATAGGACTTGATCCTACAGTATCTCAATCAGGTAAATATAAAAGAAACAAAAAAATATCAAAAAAAGGTAACAAGCACTTAAGACATACATTTACATTATGGGCTGAGAGAGTTTTAAAATTAATGCCAGAATATCGAAAAAATACCATGATTTAATTAAAAGAGGAAAACATACAAAAGTGGCTGAAATTGCTATAGTAAGAAAATTAGCTGAATTAGTTTATACGTTATGGACTAATAATACAGTATTCGACTATAAATACTTTAGATCAAGACTATTAAAAAATGCATAATCATTTAATCTACTAATATTCAAATTTATAATTTTAAAATTAACTTATATAAAAATTATAATTTTTCTAAACAATTGCAGCGATAATGTTTGCTGTAATAGTGGGGTAATTTTAAAAATTCTCTAAAATATTTCTTAACATATTTTTAACTTTAACTTCTTGATCTTTTAGAGAATACACCCTAGTATAATTACTAATACTGTAATTCCTTTGATTAATGACTGGAAAAATAGACCTTTGGAAGAAGTATATGCTATCGTATATTTGGACACTTCATTTTATTCAGTAAAGGAAGATGGTATTGTAAGGAAAAAAGTTATATATAACGTTATTGGTATTAATCTTGATGGTTATAAGGATATTTTAATTGCTTCTGTAGATGGATTAACAGGTTTTGTTGATGCAATTCATGCCGCATTTCCAAAAACTGAAGTTCAAATGTGTATTGTACATCAATTGAGAAATACTTTTAAATATGTCCCTCATAAATATAGAAAGGAAATCACTAAGGATTTGAAACCTATATACCAGGCTCCAAATCTTGAAGCAGCTGAGACAGCGCTTGAGGAATTTGAAAAAAAATGGGGCAAAACTCACCCCATAGCAGTACAAATATGGAAAAACAATTGGGAACTTGCTTACTTTAAATATTCAAAACCTATTAGGAAGCTGATATATACCACAAATCCAATCGAAAACGTACATCTCCAATTTAGATAGTCACTTTATTTTAACAAATATACAGATTTCATCCAATCGATTTTTAATCCTTTCCATGTCCTCACAATATAAAATGTAATTTCTGCATTTTCTGGATATTTTATTTTTTTAAGTTCTTCTTTCTTTATTTCTTTATTTATTATATTACCTTTAGAATCTAAATCATAAGATACTAATATTTCATTTAAAAGATGTACGATATATCCCCTCTTAACTTTTTTAATATTTATTTCTGCACCACCATCAGTATTTAAAATATTTTCAATATTTTCATCCAGGTGAATATAATATTCTTCCATAAATTTTCCTGATTTTTCAGGTTCTAAAACATATTTTTTCCTTTCTTCTATCATTTTATTCAAATATGCTTTAAAAGAATTTTCGATAGTATTTGAAGAAACAGTATTATCATTAAGAAGACTATCATAATATATTTTGGCATGAAACATTGCATTATAATATTTTTTTAATATATATAATGGATTAAAATATATATTATATATAAATATTATCAGAAAATACAATAACAATCCAAATATAAAATAAAAAAATACTTTAAATAATATATTATGGTTTTTCATACCAAACATTATATATCCCACCATTTATGTAATTTAAATAATTTTCCTTTGCTATTAAACATAATTTTGAAAGTTTATTATAATTTGGAGAATCTTTTATATCAAGATTTTCTTTAGTTATAACAGTTCCATCGAGTTTTTCTCTAGTTTCTATTGTACCATTATCATTATATTTATATTTTATTTTTCCTTTAACAATTACTCTTAAACTACTGTAATTTCGTTCAGCTACTACAAAAAGTTTTTTCCAACTTTTTTTCCAATTTCCATTTTTATCAGAAACATAATGTATAACATATACCTTTTTTAATGTATAATGTCTTGCTTCTTCAGTTAATGTTCCAGTTATTACAAAATTGCTTCTAAGATAAGAAATAAAATCTCCAGTATATTGAATATATTCAATTATATTTCTTAATTTTGAAGCAATAGAATTTACAATTTTATTTGTAGCTATATTTAATATTGTATTTAAAGTCGCATTAAATATTTTTCTCGACATTTCTCCATCAGTATATCCAGTTTGTGAAGTATCAATTCTATATCCATAAGTATATTGTCCTGGATCCAATTGATCATATAATGAAAACTTTTCTTTTTTATTTTTTGCTGAATTTAGGTAATCTTCAAATGTAAATATTTTATTTAGTGGAAGTAATTCTTTTGTATGACTAATATTATTATAATAATAATATATTTTATTTGTAGAAACTTTTTGTCCATCAGAGTTTTTAATAGAGTAAATTTTTTCATCATTTATTTCAAACGTATAATCTATATTACCTTTATTATCAAATATTTCCTGTTTTGTTAACTCACCATTTTCAAAATAATTTTTAAATACCAAAATACCATCTTTAGTATAATACTCGGAGGTTTTAATATTAATATCATTTTTTAAAAAGGTTTCTGGCACTTTATTATTTTCAATATTTTTTTCCTGTTTTTCTATCTTAGTACATGATATAAAAAAAATACTGATAAAAATTATTAAAATATACACTTTTACCGTTTTTTTCATTCTCTCCCCGCCCTTTAAACTTTTTTGATTTTATAATTTTTCCTAAAATCCTGATATCAAAATCACTCAGTCGTCTGATAAATGAAAATTTTTTTGATATAATATCTGATTAGATGCATTTAATTAATGTTTTCTAATGATTAGTGTGTAATTAAAATTTTTTTTAAAATTTTTCTCACTTAGTATATATGATTTATTTAATAATATTATGATCAAATATTGCGAATTTTATAACTTAATAATTCATAATAAAATTTTATGAATGTATAATTTTTATATTATGTTACTGAATAATTAAAAGATATTATTTCCACTTATTCAATTCACAATAATTTTAGCAAAAAAAAAAAAATAGTCAACGATATAAAGTAAATTTTGAGTAAATTTATAATCAACTTTTCTTTTCTTAAATTTAATAAATTTACATAATTATTTTATCACCTGATATATTTTTATGGTTAAGTTTTTGTTTAATATATTGATGCAATTTTATATTCTCGCTATTAGATGTATTTTTTTTATTTGATGTTATCAGATTTTTCAGAAAAAAATCTGATAAATAATTTGTATAATAATCTTCCATATTCTACCGAAGGTATGTTTTCTAGCGATGGCTATTTATTTTACATTGCAAGAAAAAACTCATCACTGAGTTGTTTAAGAATATAAAAAATTTTAAGGATTTTTTTATTATTTTGAACTCCTATTATTATATAATATACAAATATTTGATTTTAACATAATATTATATGGATTCAAAAATCAATGTGGTATAATTCAATTACATAAAAAAGTCTAAATTCTCACCAGAGGTTAAATATCCGCCCTGCAAATATTTACATGTTTTTAAAAAATTTTTTAGAGTTATTTTTAAAATATAATTTTTAATCCTATTACCGCGGCAGCGTGTATATTTGCGGAGCAAATATAGAAATGTTTTTTATATTTAAATCTAAAAATTTTAATCCTACAACCCGCCGTAGGCGTGTAGCACCGGAGGTGAGATAATGAGAAGATTCTGCACAAGTGGACCCGTTGATAAAAAGACCTGTTATTATGTAGAAAGACCAGATATAATGAAAGAAGCACTTGACCATATAGAAAATTGGAGATACTTTACAGTATCAGCGCTAAGACAAGCAGGAAAAACAACATTGTTAAAAGATATAGTTGAAAAAATA